>WFOZ01000067.1 GCA_015487825.1 Planctomycetaceae bacterium | reverse complement strand
CGATCAATCTGCAAGCCGCTGATGGCCAGGCCGGTTGTCAATTCGTAAAGAAATCCGGGCAGGTCTTCACCGGTTATATCCAGAATCGTCGCATTGGGATCGGTCTGATTATCGAGAGAAATTTCTACCGGCAACAGGACTCCCGTATCCGGAACGCTTCGCTGGAGCGCCTTCCCGGCTCGTTTGGCAAGTATTCCCTGAACTTCACGAAGAGATCGGGAATGCAGCAGACTGCTGAGTTTGGTCAAATCTTCCGAATAGCGATTCCAGACTTCATCAGGAACGACATCAAGCGGAGCAGTTACTTCCAGGACCGTTACAAAACGTCCGGTACGGTTTCGCTTTCCCACTCGGCTCTTTGCATAGCTATCAGGGCGTGTTGTTGGAAACAGTCCGGTAAAAACATGGCCTCGCTGAATATTGTAACCGTACGTGAAAAGCAGGCCACAGGTAATAGAAAACTGTCCGACTGCATCTTTACCGACAACCGTAATTTGCCAGCGTTTATCGTCCAGCTTCGTGGTTGCGACTTTAATGGCCTCTCCTTTTTCCAGACTTTCAAGAAGTTCGGCATGCCTTTTGATCTCCTCTTCACTGAAGCTCAGCGCATAATTCGGCTGTGCTTCGGCAATCAGTTCCATCAAAGGTTTTTCCTTGATGGAGCCCGCCTGCAACTGATCAAACGGTTGCTCCAGATATTTCTCGAAAACCCGACGGATTTTCCTGCTATGATTTTCGTAGTAGCTCAAAAAAGTTTGAGAGTCGGGAAAATCGAGCTTACGTGCCAAATACGAAAGTTCTCGCGGCTCTTTGGGGATGTGATGAATTGCTTTGTAATGCGTTAATTGC
This sequence comes from Planctomycetaceae bacterium, assembly GCA_015487825.1. GTDB lineage: Bacteria > Planctomycetota > Planctomycetia > Planctomycetales > Planctomycetaceae > Rubinisphaera. The sequence goes on along the minus strand of WFOZ01000067.1, from coordinate 2,636 downwards.
AATGCGTGTTCAATAATCCGCAGAAAAACGTAACCACTGGAAAGCTGACGGTATTCGTCGGCTTGTATGAAATCGTGTTCGGCCAGACGAATTAAACCATCACTGGTATTGATACTGCGAATTTGCGGATGGTGCATTCCCTGCGATAGCTGCAGGTATTGTGTTGCGAATTCAACATCTCGAATCGATCCCTTTCCCCCCTTCACTTCTCCCCAGCTTCGCCCCTGTTTTTTAAGCTCTTTTTCGATTTGAGATTTCATTTTCAGTACATTCTTACGAACGTCTTCTGCATCGACATCGAAGATGATCGGTTCGCATTGTTTCAGAAACTCTTTGCCCAGTTCTAAATCACCTGCAATTGGCCGGGCTTTCAACAACGCCTGCTTCTCCCAGAGCATGCCATGTTTTTTCAGATAGGCGATATGAGAATCGACCGAACAGACTAACGCTCCAGATTGCCCCCAGGGCCGCAAACGCATATCGACACGGTACATGAACCCTTCCGCTGTCGATTTGGACATCGCATCAATCAGGCTTTGTCCCAAGGCCCAATACCGGCTGGCATCTTCTTTGGCCAGAAAGACCAGATCGATATCTGAACTGTAATTGAGTTCTTCGCCTCCCAGTTTTCCAAATGCAAGAACAGTAAATCCAGCCGGGTCAATCCCTTCCTTCTGAGCTGAAAAATGCAGACAAGCCTGAGCCAATGCATCTGCCAGCAGCGAAAGCTGTAATGTAATTCCTTTGAAGTCCATCAATCCGAAAGAATCGCAGGCACCGATTCTCAATAATTCCCAGTGCTGATAATGCCTCAACAAGCTGATACGCCCATTAAAATCTTCTACCTGAGAAGCATGACGAATCGCTTCCTGTGAGAATTCTTCTCTACTTTTGAAATCACCAAGCCGCTTATGGCGGGTCAGTGTTTCCAGATAATCGGGATTGCGAAGCAGAATCTCCGTCAGAAACTGGCTGCCTACAAACAGTCTCATCAATATTTCGACTGCACGAGGATTATCGGCCAGAAAATGAAACAGCGACAACCGGCTACGCTCTCCCGAAAGACCGACTTCCGGTTGAACCGCCGAGACCACACTGGTTGATTTCGGTTCATACACACTGTATCGCTGAACATACCGTTCGAAATTTAACAGCGACTGATCCGGGTTTGCCGACTCTGACAGGCAATAAAGCAGTGTCCTCAGGCAGGGACGCAAAACTTTTCGCTGTTGATCATTTTCACAGATTTCGGCAAGCCTTTTTGCAGCCACAGGCAGATCGTCAAAACCGAACTCCTTTAACATTTCAATTCTCTGCGAGAAAGAATCTTCAGCATTTTCAAGAAGAATCGCAGGATCAGCAGGCTGGTTTTCAGAGACAGAATTCATCGGATACTCTCAGAGTGAAAGGAATAAGTTTCTTTCCACCTGGCAATGGCAGAAATATGTTCCATTAAAAATTTCTGATCAATAAGAAAATGGAATGTCATTATTGCAAGATGCTGGAAAAAATTGCAGGGATCTCGATACACCAGTCCAAACAACCGCGCTACTGAGCCGGAAATCAGCATTCATAGACTTAAGTAGAAAACAAAATCTCTGTATCTAATCCTGAAACTCGTTCCGGTAAAGCATGTTACGGCGTCTATCTTACCATATTGACCGGAGGAATCCTGCCCGGTTCTCCTAACCGGTATTCTTTACCGGAATTAACGAAAACACCCCGATCTTTCAATCCTAAAAATCACGTAACTCCAAGGGAGAAAAGTGGTTGAAGTTGCTACGAAATCCTCTTCGCTGGTCAGGCATGTGCTAAGTTTAATTGATCGCTGTGCATGAGGCCTTCTGAAGAGGAGTCCTTATAAGGCATCACCCTGCAGAAATTCGTACAGGGTTGGATTGGGGGGATGAAATCGATTTGAATGAGATTTCGTATTAAATTTCGTGATCGGGAAATAGTCCCGCGAGTTATCCATTCCCATTCGACCTGAAATAGTTTCGTGATCTAGTTTTCAATGTGATAGGTCTCTCGAAACGTTTTAACTGCACAAACTATTTTGGGCCAGATTGGTAAGCAGTAAGGAGATCTGTGTGTGACAATTATGTTGTTGATGGCTTGTTATGCCCTGTTCCGTTAAGTGAAGACCACGCCGGAATAGAAATTCAAGATCGATTCCTCTGTCCATAATAAACTAATAACTGACGGCGAGAGAATCGAAAAATCGACGAAAGAATGAATGACTATGGGTTTCCTGAAGAAAATAATTAAAAACAGACGCAGCGAAGGATCGGTTGAATCGAAACGTAGTGGATTCGACCACCTCAGCGAAGAACAGCTAGAGCATCATTTGAGCATTGCCCAATACGGCAGCTTCAGACTCACCGATGCCATTCGGCCTTCATACGATTTGGACGTAGTGCCCAGCGCTGGTTATCGCAAAGACAAATACTATGATTCAGAAACCGGGGTCGAAATTCCGGTCATCATTGCTGCCCAGACATCACCGAAACTAATTGATCTGTTTATCGATCTGCTCGACCCACTTGGAGAAGAAGTGGATCTTGTCCTGGAAACGAGCCACCAACAGAACGAAGGTGTGCATCGCGACCTGCTAAGGGAAGCGATGGATTTGCCGG
>WFOZ01000066.1 GCA_015487825.1 Planctomycetaceae bacterium | reverse complement strand
GTATATTCCTCGTTCCCAAGGTCCAGCAAGGGAATGAAGCTCCTGCTTCATGTCGGAACTAAAAATCACCTAAAACAAACGAAAACACGTGGGAAGGAGGACCTTCCCAGCTGTGCGTTCCCAAGCAGGAGCTTGGGAACGAGTTGAAATTGATAAGAGCCTCAGTTAAAAAATCAGGTTTTTTATTCCGGTTTGCCGTCTGCTTTTCCACCTCCCAGTATGACCGGAATGCGAAGTTCCTTGTTTGCTCTTACAATTGTAAGAACAACTGTTTCTCCAGGTTTATGAGCTTCAATTTCATCTCGAAAATCTTCCGCAGAAGTGATCGGGTTTCCATCGAGAGCGATAATTAAATCCGCTGCAGAGCGATCCATTCGTTCGATAATAAAAGGTCCGCGGCGTTGTCTTAGAATTTGCGGTCCCTTTAATCCTGCATTTTCAGCAGCACCACCTGCACTCAGTTTTGCAATGAGCAGCCCTTTCTCGGTTTCATAAACGCGAGAGATACCGATTTCTGCCCGGAAAACCTGTCCGTGCCTTATCAGTTGAGGGACGACTCGTTTAATCAGATTGGCCGGGATTGCAAAACCGACTCCTGAACTTTGTCCTGTTTTGGAATAAATTGCCGTATTGATACCGATCATGCGCCCATGAGAATCGAGTAGTGGCCCTCCCGAATTTCCGGGGTTAACCGCTGCATCAATTTGAATAATTGATTTGATTGTACGGTCGCGATGAATTTGCAGCGATCGATTTAGCGACGAAATAACACCGGTTGTTAATGTCCGTTCCAGTCCGAACGGATTACCAATCGCAAAAACTTTCATGCCGACCTTTAACGGAGCAGAATCCCCAAGACGAACCGGATGCAGAAGCTCAACCGGGGCCTCAACACGAATTACCGCGATATCGTTTACGGGGTCGGCTCCGACAAACGTTGCATCATACGATTCTCCATCATGCATCGTAACAATAACTTCCCGCACATTTTCTATCACATGATAGTTCGTTACGATATGACCAGCTCGATCGATAACCACACCCGAGCCGGTCCCTTCTTCTGGAACTGCACGCAGAAAGAAGTTTTCAACCTTTACATTTCGTGTGGTGATATTGACAACACAATGGTTTACATTTTCGTAAACCATGACATTAATCTGTTCGTCCGGCGTTAATTCATTCGAGTTGAGCCAACCATTCTCCGGATTATTTTTCTGAAATTCGAAAGGAGTGTTCGGTTCATTTTCAGGAAGCTTTGGTAAAATGGGGACCAATGGAAATCCGGGACCACGTCGTCCGTTCTCTTCCTGAGCAACAATCTGAATCGGTTCCGAAACAGTAACTACAATTCCGGAAATGATTCCGCCAACAATTGCTGAAAAAAGACAGGCAACAACGATTCGCATAATTCATCACTCCTCAATCCCTGAGACAAAACAAGCCGGCACCGAAAGGATGGCAGGAAATTCGAACGCGACATCCTTTCCGGTAGAGCATATCACTAACCGGTGCATTATAAACTTAACCTGTTAGTATCATAAACCGAAGTTTTTGTAAATCAGAGATGCAATGTCAGTATCTCGCAAAGGCTCACCATTTATTCCGCTTGAATCAGATGTGATGAAAACGGTTTCTCTTTCCGGTATGTCAGCCGGGTAGCCGTGAGAGCCTTTGATCAGAGTTGCATCAAGTGGAGTTTGCATAGCCGGCATTTCGATAAACATTTCGCACGGGTCGTAGCCTGGCTTACGGTGGATATCGACCGTTCTAGCAAACCCGGGCGCCTCAGTATCATTCAACCAGTAATAGTAAGCGAACCAGGCGTTTGGCTTACTGAGAATAATAATCTCTCCGCTTCTTGGATGATCGAGATTTATTGGGGCTCGCTCATCACCAATGAAAAACTGTTCAATTAACGGATCTGCTTTGAGAGTCTCTGCCACCTGCGAAATCAGCCCGGCATCCTGAACATAAACGTGGGCAAATTGATGATCGACCATTGCCCAGGCAGCGGAATTTTCAAAATCGATCAATTCCCCATCATCAGTATCGACAACTTTCAGCAAACCTGCTTCTCGCAGGAGCCTGTTCGGATAAGAGACTTCGTTTACTTCTGTGATGGCATATTCACCGGCGAACATCCAGAGAACATCTTCGAGGCCCGCCTGCCGGAAACCTTCGACCAGCTTTTTCAATTCAGCATCTAAATCGACTACAGCCTGTTTTGCCTGCTCGCTGTCGGGGCCGAATTTCTGGGCAGCGTAATCGAGATGAGGCAAATAGATGTAAGAAAAGCGAGGAGCATATTTTTTAGCAGCGATGATAGCTGAATCAACAATCCATCTGCTGGATTTAATATTCGCCAATGGCCCCCAGAAATGTTTTAACGGAAAATGCCCCAGTTCATCTCGCAACTCTCCATACAGTTCGGTCGGTTTCGTGTAGCACCACAGGGATTCAGAACCATCAGGATTATGAATTGGGGCGAATGTGCAGGCATACTCGGAAGTTGTTCCCTTGGTCAAAAGAGGAAACCAGACGGCTGATGTCAATTCCGGATTGGATTCGTGCAAACGGTCCCAGATGCGGAGGGACTCGATCGTCTCATTCCAGAAGGTCCAGAATTCGGGCTTGTGTTGATCTCGCCAGTAGATGCCGTTGGCGATAATACCATGCTCGTTGGCCGGCACGCCAGTCGATAAGGATATCTGCACCGGGCAGGTCACACAGGGAAAGCTCGGCACAAGAGGGATCGATACTCCCTGCTTGGCAATGCCCGCAAGTGTGGGCATTTGCGGAATATCTACAGAGCGTAACCCGGGAACAGAAACAAGAACAACGTGTTGGTGAGACATCTGGGGTAGGGCCTGCTTTTTGAGTTGCCTCATTTATACGACATAGAAGCCGCACGGCACTAGCCGTGGTTGATCCTGGTTGAAAAATGTGACCATCACCCGGGATACCTTTTAACAGCGGCTAACGCCTCGGCGATAACCTGGCGATGTCCACTTAAATTACGTCCAGCGAGTGAACGCAGAGGCGAGTGATGATAGATTCTGATGTTGAGACAGGTACGCGATAAGCGAATACTTTTCGAGTTGATGGTCTCGCATCAATTGCTTCATTATCGGGCAGACAATTTCGAGAAAGTATTTTCGCTGACGAAATTGTACGTAAAGATAACAGGAAATTCCTATCAGTAATCCAAGCCCCAAATCGAGATACCACCCCGACCAGCCCAACGTGAATACACGGTGCATCGTGACGCACATCCAATAACTGCCCAGAACAGCAATCAAAATGGGGCCAATCTTCAGGTTTTTCAGCCGAGTGTTAATTGTTGTCATGCGGCCGAACAGTTCCCGATCAATCATCTTGGGGGAAACGACTGGAGCCGGTTCCAGGTATGTTTCACAAATAAGCTGTCCCCGCCTGCGAGACATAATAACCGACTCCCCTTCTTCGGGGAGAAAATCAGCAAGGTATTCTAAATCTTCAAATGGATTATTCATTTTCACCTCTTAACTACCTAACCAGAAAAGAATCCGTTGAAAATGCAAGCTCCAGTATCCATTCCTTTTTGGCCCGCTTCAGGAAGAATCATATGCAATTCAGTTTGTAGGGTCCGCTATTGCAGACCACCGCAGAAATAGGAGGCTCCACTTCCCATCGTGGTCCGCAATAGCGGACCCTACGCCAACGCTGAATAGTTAC
>WFOZ01000065.1 GCA_015487825.1 Planctomycetaceae bacterium | reverse complement strand
GAAGCAAAATCAACATAGTCCTGCAAACTGCCTGGAATATTCGGGAAGTCTGCCTTGATCGGCCAGGAAAGCGATTCACCAACTCGCCATTTCACATAAGGCATTGCTGCATGCCGCAATGCAATTAAGTGCGAGGGATTAAGCGGATTGGGCTGTTTGATACCAGCTTCTTTCAATGCTTTACCGATAGGTTCGTAGAAGTTTTTGCCGTGCTGTTTGATTAACGATTTCAGGAACGCCATGCCCAGCATTTCGCCCTCTCCTTCGTAAATACAGGGAGCGAGAAATTCATGAACGTTGTCACCAAACATGTGCCCATGCAGGAAAGAACGACCGCCATGCGTTTTCATGAACAGTTCAATGGCAACTTCTTTCTGAACTTCACTGCCGAAGACCTTGGCGATAATACACTCCATTTCTCCGCGATATCCCTGATCAAGTATTCCGCCGCACCATTCGGTCATCGCATCACAGGCGGTGATGTAAGCAACCATCATGCCCAATCGCCTGCGAACCAGTTCGCGTTGATCGATTGGTAAACCATAAGTTTCGCGATAACGAGCCCAGGGAATTGTGTTGGCAAGCATCAAACGAATTGTCCCGGCTGCATTGGCGCACAATGCAACCCGACCTCGATTCAAACCATGATAGGCAATTGTTAATCCATCGCCGTTATCAATTTGCAGCAGATTTTCTTTCGGAACACGAAATTTATTGAAAACCAAACCGTTATTGTAAGAGTGCTTCAGTGCATACAAACCGTATTGAGGGATGTGAAACTGTTCGCTCTCTTCATCGGGAAGCTGCACAATAAGTACGCTCGATTTCCCCTCAATCTTGCAGACCAATCCAACCACTCGTCCCAATATCGCATTGGTGATAAACAGTTTTTCCCCGGTGACGAGATAGTCATCACCATCAGCCACTGCAACAGTTTGCATCGCAGTTAAATCGGACCCTGCTCCTGGCTCTGTTAACGCAAACCCGGAAAGACGTTCCCCAGAGGCAAGTAGCGGGAGAAATCGCTGCTTTTGATCTTCAGAGCCAAACGTCATCAAAGGATCAACTGCCCCGATGCATCCATGCACGGAACCAAGCCCTGCAATTGTCGGGTTGAGAGTTGCCATTCGTGTCAGAAAGCGGGAGAAAACCTGAAACGGCACTTCCTGACCGCCATATTTTTTCTCAACAAGTAAGCCCCAATAGCCGGCTGCCCCAAGATCATTAAACAACTCGGTAGTAACTTTTCGCTCTTTGGTGTAATGAGTCCCGTTTTTCTGATGTGTTGCAACAACCTCCATCGATTTTGAAAAAACTTCCTCCATTTGGGCATCAGCCTGAGGAAGAGAAATCTGAAACGCATCATTGGGGAAACTTCGATCCCAGACGGCCTTGTGTACTGGAGAATTATGTGTTTGATATTGATCTGCATAAAGCAGTTCGACTTCGTCATCTGCCCGATCAATCGTGCCGGTTTTCTTCGCTTCTTCCGCCGACTTACCACCAAGCAATAATGCCGTCTCGACAAAAGTTACATCCTGTTCGCCAGATTTTTCCACAGGAGCTTCTTCAGGATTATTCGGTTCGTTGTGGGAGTCAGACATCGTTTCTCTCCTTCTGAAATCGACCGGGTATCTGCTGGATCAGGAATTGACCAATAAAATTCTATCAGATATTGGTAAACAGCACAGTGGGGAATACAAATTTCTTGCTTACCCAACAGTGGTGACCAAAAAAACAGACCTTTTTTAACGAGTAAACAGCCATTCTCAAAGCATGATCGACATGGGCAGCCCTTCAAAATTCCTGTAAGTCGAAAAAAGATTCAAAATCATGGGGAAACTCTGTTGAAATTATTATGGAATAGACGATACACTCCCGAACCTGAAGTGGTTAGCCATGCTCATCACTAATAGTCAGAAGTCACTGGGAGTGTCGGTTTGCTCATACGTAGTAAATTGACTGGAAAATTTCACTGTGACTGCTACAATACTCGGGTCTTTCGATTCAGAGGGCGTATAGCTCAGTTGGTTAGAGCGCAGCTCTGATAAAGCTGAGGTCGGTGGTTCGAGTCCACCTACGCCCAATCGAATCGAAATCTCAGGATAAATTCCGAGCCTGAAGCTCTAGAATTTTGTATCCCAATGGGGACGTAGCTCAATTGGGAGAGCACTGCCTTTGCAAGGCAGGGGTTGAGGGTTCGAGCCCCTTCGTCTCCACTGAACAGCCACTTATCTGGAAGATAAGTGGCTGTTTTTATTGGGCATGGACCTACGAAACGTTCAGTATCTCGAAGTTCCCCAAAGTAGAGTTCTCCACGAATAATTCGCTCGAATAAGAGTGTAAACTATTCTCAAAAAAACTCATAATGGGTAAGAAGTAAACGGTTACCGTGCAGCGGCCTGCTTGGAATGTAAACAGGGTAACCTGACCACTTATTCGCCTTCCGTATAAAAGACGGCAAACACCGAAGAATTTCAAGTTTTTCAGAGAAATAGTCCTCATCAACAGATGGAAATCGCTTTATTTAAGATCTAGACGAAATCATTTCGGAATTGCCAAGTCTTATCAAACTCTTTAGTGCCATCTCCATCGGGATCGTGCATGGGCAGCCAAGAGGGGTTGATTCTAATATTTCTGAATCCCGCGATGTTACCATGCCCCGCAAATAGGTGCAGTTCTTCCTATCCAGTTTTCTCCAGGCTGATGAGTGATCGCTTGAGCGTTGACCTTTTACATGG
>WFOZ01000064.1 GCA_015487825.1 Planctomycetaceae bacterium | reverse complement strand
CCGCAATAGCGGACCCTACGCCAACGCTGAACAGTTACGAAATAACCCAGCACGGCTGGTTCATTCTGATAGCCGTAACCAAACTGATATTTTTCTGAATTTTGCGAGCCGTTCGCAAACTTTTATCGTTAGTAATACAAATAATCAAAACCTGAAAAAGTGATGTTGGGTTACTTCAAAATCTTTCAATCTATTCCTCTGGGCTCTCTGTGGCTATCAAAAATTCTGCCACTTTTGCGCAGCGTTTCATTGATAAAGGCCTAAGTACTATAAACCGCGAAGAACCGATGCTATTTTACTTTTCGCTTCTTCCGATCTGAATTTCATCTTCGGTAATATAAAACGGTAACTTGACCGGTTTGCATATCGCTTCCATCAGTTGTTTTGCATCAGCATCCCGAGTTTCAAAACTGATGAGCTGCTCCGGATCGATTTCCAGTGAATTAATCTGCTCTTTGTTAAAATGTATTGGTAACCCTGAAGAAATAAGAAAGTTCAAAACTTCTTCCAAAGGCTTACGAACAACTCGCATCGTAAAGCGTCGTTTTTTCCACGGAATTCGGTTGCTTGCTTTTGATACCTGTTTATTCTCCAGCAAAGCTTTTAGCTTCTCGTGTAATTCTATCGAGCCTGAAACCAGAAAACGGGAACCTTGCTGTTTCCATTCTGACTGTGGAAACTCTTTCAGCAGCTGGTCACGATATCGACTCAGTAATATTTTTGAATTCCGGTACTTCTGTTCGATCATCACGCGGTCCGGGACTTTATGGATCGAAATTGTCTTTTTGTTTTTCCAGGAAAAAGTAAGGTCGTATTGAATGAGAATAAATGAAAGAAACTCGATCATATGAGCGCGAGGCAGCTCGCCGTGATACCATAAATCATGAGGAATCATCTCAGGATTTTCAATTTTCAAATGCGAACTTTCAGTAGCACCAACTGCCAGCTCACGAGGTCGTGCCAAATCATTCCATTGCCAGCGATGACGGTTCATGATTCGCTGGATTTGATTTGCTTCAAATCGTATGTTTTTGAGAGCAGAAGTATTCTTCGCTCTTAATTCAGCAGTTCGCAGCGCAACGACGGTTCTCAGCTTCTCAGCAGGCCTTCCGGTTAACAGCAGCAGGGCATCTCCCATTTGTCTCAGCTTTGCATTCTGACTTGCTGCAATGCGGGTCAGGACTTCAATAACTGAACCTTCTATCGGAGGGGGAAGATTGATCGGTTGATTCGGGTCGAGTCTGCGATCGAGAATGATCGCGACTTTCTGTGATCTCGAAAGGCTCTCACAAACCTCACGCAGTCGGTTTTGATCTCTTAGTGAGGTAATAGAGACCCACTGATCGATACGGGCATTGTACCCGGCAGCGGATGTTTTATCATCAGCCTGAAGAGGCTCCAGGGAAGAAAGAAAAGATATCAGCCAGGTACTCATCCAGAATAATACATTCAACGAGGATCTCTTCTTCGTTTTTATGTAATCATTCGGCATAATACCAACCCCGCAGGGCCCGCTTAGGAATAGTCCCGAAATAAGTTCCCGGTTTATCGTAGGGTGCGTCGTGACGCACCTTTTTCATCACACGAACAATCTGGTGCGTCACGACGCACCCTACAAGATGAACTCAATGAAATAGGGAAGTTATTTCAGGACGATCTCATAGGATCGTTCGAACAATAACTGTCCTGCTATCAGCAAAAAGATTGTAGTGTGCCCCGGCATATCCAATGGTTCGCACTACGGTCCCTGCAACCACGACCACTAAAGAATGGAACGAATCTTTTCAAGAAAGATTTTGTTGTTAGGGAACATCGCCAGTCGGCGAGTCAATTCTTCCATTGCTTCAACAGGGCTCATCGAAATTAATGCACGCCTTAACGCGATAACTCCCTCCATGACATCCTTCTCCAGGATTTTTTCTTCGCGGCGTGTTCCTGATTTTGAAATATCGATGGAAGGCCAGATTCTGCGGTCAGCCAGGTCACGACTGAGGACCATTTCCATGTTCCCGGTTCCTTTGAACTCCTGGAAGATGACCTCATCCATACGGCTGCCGGTATCAACCAGGGCTGTTCCAACAACTGTCAGCGAGCCACCTTCATCAAATCGACGTGCAGTACCGAACATTTTCTTCGGGATATCCATCGCTTTAACATCAAGCCCACCAGTCATGGTACGGCCTGTGTTACCAACCCATTTATTGAATGCTCTTGCAGTTCGAGTAATGCTGTCGAGAAGGATAAAGCAATCCTTGCCGGATTCTGCGACTCTTTTGCCTCGCTCGAAAATCAGCTGACTGGTACGAATATGACTTTCAACATCACGGTCCATCGAACTGGCGATTACTTCGCCTTTGACGAGTCGGCGCATTTCAGTTACTTCTTCCGGTCGTTCATCGATAAGCAGAACGATAAGATGTACTTCCGGATGGTTCATACTGACAGAGTTTGCAATATCCTGCAGCAGCATTGTTTTACCGGTTCGAGGTGGAGCAACAATCAGAGCGCGTTGTCCTTTGCCGATTGGTGTCAGCAAATCCATTACGCGCATCGTTACCAGATCCTGCGTTGTTTCAAGCTTGATCTGCTCAAAAGGATTTACCGCAGTCAGATTATCGAAATGTTTAATCTCCTGAAATTCTTCGGGAGTTCTTCCGTCAATCGTTTCGATTTCGAACAGACGAGGTCCCTGCCCACGAGTCCCCGGACCGACTTCGCCTTTTATCAAGACGCCTTCACGCAAACCGTATTTTTCGACAGTTGTGCTGGAAACAAAGGTATCAGAAT
>WFOZ01000063.1 GCA_015487825.1 Planctomycetaceae bacterium | reverse complement strand
GCACAAGTCAACAAATTCACCTTGCCGATAAAAACTGAGGGCCTCGTGATCCCCCAGCCCAGTTTCCAGATGATTGACTTTCAATTCCTGATTCATTTCCCGGCAAAGCTCAATCGCTTCGTCTCGTTGCAACGAAAACCGCTCGAATGGTTCTCCTTCTTTAATAATTTGAGCCATCTCCTGCTCAATGCGGGGAAAGTCATCTTCGCTGATATGTGTATCGATATCAAAATCGTAATAAAACCCGTGTCCGGTTGTCGGGCCAAATGCCAGTCCTGTCCCCGGAAACAGCCGCATGACTGCCCTGGCCATAATGTGCGCACAGGAGTGGCGCATCACGCCAAGAGCATCTTCATCTTTAACAGTTAATAATCGCAGAGAGATTGAATCTGTCTGATCTACCGATTCTTTAATCGGTCGCATCGCATCAACAATCTGCTCATTCACTACCGCAGCGATGACATCGTTGGCGAGGCGTTCGCTGATTTGACGGGCGACATCTAAAGGAGTTGTTTCGTCGCTGTATTCGTGAACATTTCCATCCGGAAGTGTGACTTTTATCATTACTTTATATTTTCGCAATAAGATAGAATGAGTTGTGATTAGCAAGAAGGTACTCAACAGTAGACACAAAAAAAGCCGAGGGGTTACCTCAGCTTTTTATATCTTCAAGCGTACATAAAAATCAATCTTCCTGTTCGCTTTCTTCGCTCGCATCAGAATCGTTGATGGAAGAAGTGATCGAACGATTGATGCTCTCAATGCTTTCTTCCATGAAATCTTCCAGAGGAACATCTTTGAAAGAGACTTTTGAAAGAATAAAATCAACAACATTTCGTTCGCGAATCTGGGCTTCCAGATTTTCAATCATTCCATTTTTAATCATCTTCGCACGCAGCTTACGTGGACTTTCTCCCTGCTGCATAGCCATGTTGGCAATTTCAGAGGAAATGTCATCAGCAGTACATTCAATATTTTGTTCGGACGCAATCTTGTCGAGAACAAAGTGCTCTTTCAATGCCTGTTCGGTGGTAGAAACTGATTCCTGACGAATCTTATTTTCCCGAGCCATAATCTGCTGTCGGCTAAAGCCTGCCTGCTGCATTTCAAGAATCTCACGCCTTAAGGCATTATCAACATGCTTACGAACCAAACCTTCGGGAAGATCCCATGAGGCCGCTTCAGTAATTTTTTCCAAAACCTGTTCGCGAGTACTTTGACGCTGCTCGTATGCAATCTGACGCTCCAGAGAGCTTTTCAGCAACTCATTAAGTTCTTCAACTGTATTAACACCGATTCGTTCCAGAAGCGCATCGTCAAGTTCAGGGAGCTCCAGACGCTTGATATCAAGCACGGTCAACTTCACATGAACAGTCTCGTCTCTCATGTCGAAATCAGTTGCTTCGCGTGAAATTTTCAGATCGAACTCTTTCACATCCCCTTCTGTTGCACCGGCAATCAACTCATCAAAACCGGTAACTTCCGCATCATGAAAACGAAGAGTTGACCGCAAACGCAAAGTCACTTCTTCCATTTCGCGAATTACCTCGCCATTGTGAGTGAATTCAATATCGCAGACGACATAATCACCCGGTTCCGCTTTCCCATCGTAAGGAACCACCTGCCCGAATTGAGCAAGATATCGTTCCCGAGCCTGGGTAACATCGTCTTCAGTAAGTTCCTTGACAGAGCGTTCAATGGTCATCCCGGCGTAATCGGGGACATCGAACACAGGGCGGACTTCGATCTCAAACTCGTAATCAAAATCGCCACTCTCGGGAACTTCCAGATTTTCGACATCGAGTTCGGGCTCGTTAATCGGATCCAGATCGTTTTCTTCAGAAACCTGTTCGAGCGACTGCATAAGCAGCTTCTGTTTCAGCTGATCTGAAATTTCTTTACGAAACTTCTTCGCAAGTAATCGTTCAGGAACTTTGCCGGCACGAAAACCAGGAACAGCCGTTTCTTTGCTGAGTTCAGCAATAGTGTCGTCCCGTAACAGTTTAATATCACTTTCAGAGATTGTGACAAAAACATGTTTTTTACAGGGACCAACATCCTTGATATCAACCTTGAGATCTAACCGTTCCTGCGATTCTTCCGCACCAGGTTCAGCCACGGCAACCTGCTCGGTTCCGCTCTCTTCAAGATCTTGACTCTCATTTTCCGCCACTGCAGACGACTCCTGTTTATATTCAACATTGACCAATAAAAAAGAGCGGGTGAAGGGATTCGAACCCTCGACAGCCACGTTGGCAACGTGGCGCTCTACCACTGAGCTACACCCGCTTAAATCCACTCAATTGAGTGCAGGGAGTATAACCATGCTATTTTCTTTTGAAAAGCCAGAGAGACTTTTCTATTCAAATTTTCTTTCAGGGAACTTTCCAGAATCCTCCCAGAAGGTACGCGAGAAGCCTACCCTGGCTTATGCATCAACCGTTGAGCGTATAGCCCACGGCTCTCCCCATCATTAATGAATCTTACGCCAGCACGTCTCGACTGACTCGACGGCTCTGGAAGGCCATTGCACTTATAATCCGCTAAACATTCGCAACTACTTCCACACAAGGGAGTTACATCACTTCTCCTAAGCCTGTAACAACGGCTTCTGCCCACTACACACAGTAGTCCAGAAATCCTCTTATCTCCCACTTCAAAGCATGTCGCTTAAACACAACATGTATCCATCAGGGCACAATAACATATCTCTATGATATTAAAAGAGTTACAAACTGTTCGACTCGAAATTCAGGTTTTCTGTTGATTTGAGACATCATTGACACACTCTTCTAATTTCCGTGGATATTACTTTTTCAATCTTACGTTAAATTGTCATAACCTTATAGTACATATGAGGTTACAGGCAGTCCCTGTATCATGATTTGTTCGAAATCCATCCAGCGTGTCAAGTTTGGCATACAGGGTGCTTTACATAACTTTCAACACGAGTCACACACTTCAAACCGACTCAAACAAATCATTCACACACTTGGATAGCTGGAGACACACTCATGAGAACTCTTATCAACAAACTGTACAACGACGAAGCCGGTTTCATTGTT
>WFOZ01000062.1 GCA_015487825.1 Planctomycetaceae bacterium | reverse complement strand
ATGATGCTCCATCCGGCTGAGTATAATTTCATCACCCGGCTCAAGAACATGACTTCCCCACGCATAAGCCAGCAGGTTCAGCGACATCGTCGTTCCGGCTGTGAAGATGATTTCCTCTTTCGATGCTGCACCGAGCAAACCACGCACAGATTCTCGCGACAGTTCGAGTTCATCGTCAATGCGTTGCCCGAATTCATACACGCCCCGGTAAGCGTTGGCATAATATTTTGTGTAGACTTCAACCTCTTTGTCGATCACACATTGCGGCTTTTGTGTGGAGGCCCCATTATCGAGATAAACAACTTCACGACCATGAGAATCGGGGTGTTGAAGAATCGGAAACTGTTCACGAACAGCTTCTACATTAGGAACAGTCAGTGGTGTCATGAATGTTATTGACCTCTGATTAATTGCCAGGATCGTAGGCTGGATCGCAACCCAGCAATTGTGCTGGCAATGAACGTTAATTTGAAATCTATCACCAACCTGTTCATCCACCTCGAAAAAGCTGGGTCTTGACTCAGCCTACATTTCTAACGTCGATTTCCGAATGAGCCTTATTTTAGTTGGAAGCGTGCTGCTTTCTGAATTCTCTGCACCATGCCGTTGAGACCGTTTTTTCGTTGCGGGCTCAGATGCCGATCCAGACCGAGGCGATCAAAAATTTGTCGCACGTTAATTTCAAGAGCCTCTTCGGCCGTTTTGCCATTGAAAATCGCCATCAGCAGTGCCACCAGACCGTTAACGATCATTGCGTCACTTTCTGCTTTCACAAGCATTTTCGCTGGAGTCCCGATGAATTCAACATCGAGCCAGACATTACTCTGACACCCGTGCACAAGATATTGTTCGCTCTTAAGCGACTCATCAATCGCAGGCAGGTCAAGTCCGAGGTCGATCAGGTATTCGATCTGATCTTCCGAATCGTCCAGAAAATCGAACTCTTCAATAATTTCTTCAAGACTGCTCAACGTCACTGGTTCTTCTCTTAAACGGTCAATCATAATGGTTCTAGCAGTATTTAACAGTTTCAATAATACCAAGCATTAATATCGTATTTCGAATTTCCCCCCCTATTGCAGAATCTCCAACGTGGGGGCTTGCGGTTTCACCAGATATTCACGGGCGATTTCCATGGCGACGTTGGTGCAAATTTCCTCCAGATTATTTCGGACTTCAGATTCCTGTTCGAAAATCCGGCCCAGGCTGCTTTCATCGCTTTGAATACGGATGGTCGGGTCAGAAGAGATTTCTCCCAGGAACGGAATTCCTTTCTCGCTGGCTGTTTGCCTGGCACCGCCCCTTCCGAACAGATCGCCTGTCATATTTTCGATCATGCCGAGGATGGGGATTTTCACCTGTTGATACATCGCGATCGCTTTGACGGCATCCAGCAGAGCAACTTTTTGTGGCGTGCAGACTACAATCGCTCCGGCGAGCGACATCATCTGCGAAAGAGTCAACGCAACATCACCTGTGCCCGGGGGCATATCGACAATTAAATAATCGAGTTCTCCCCACTCGGTTTCAGAAATAAATTGCGTGAGCAGTTTATGCAGCATCGGGCCTCGCCAGATGATCGCGTTATCTTCCGGAACAAGAAACCCGATCGACATCACAGCCAGGCCATCGTGCTGGATCGGGTGAATTCGCTGGATGACAGAACCATCCGGATTCAAATGTTCGCGAACTTCCGGCTTTCCCGTTGCTCCCAGCATATGCGGAATACTCGGCCCGTACACGTCCGCATCGAGCAGCCCCACTTTGGCGCCCATCGATTTCAATCCGTAAGCCAGCGTTGCAGCGACCGTACTTTTTCCGACGCCCCCTTTACCGCTTCCGACTGCAATCACATTTTTTGCTCGCAGGCCAACCGTCCCGCCAGATTCCGGCCCTTTCACGTTCAGTGAATACGTAATAGAAACTTCAGCAGGTGGCTCATCGATGGTGGCCAGTTTTTCCTTTATTGATTGCTCCAGTTTAACTTTGTGCGGATAGCCGGGAACGGGAAGTTCAATCGCAATTTTACAATCGACACCATCACCAGGAGAAATTTCCTTGACAAGATTCAATTCACCCAGTGTTCGTTCAAAACCGGGCAGTGTCAGTGAGTTCAATAAATCGAAAGGTATTTGTGCAGACATATTTCCAAATTCATCTTTAACAGTCCCTGGAAATTCTTACAGGAGACTTCATGTGGTTTCAAACAGGTTCATCCAACCCCACGCGGGCAGAGATTCGCTGACATAACTGACTTAGTATGCGCAATGAGACAGGTTTCTCAAGGTAGCAAAGGCATCCTGACTGCATCACTTCCCATATTATTGCCTTTTGAGACCGATTCACCAGTAAAATAACCTGCTGATTTTGCTCAGAAGCCGTTAATGCACAAATGACATCGATCCCTTCCTCGGGTAAAGAGTCCAGATCAATAATTGCCAATGCGTTGGGGGACCTGTTTCTCAGCTCGATAAAGTCCCGTGCATTATCGCAGTGGTGAATAGTTTCCGCGTTTTCCGGGAACGTCCGCAGCAATCCAGAAACAAACCAGGGCGATTTTTCAAGAATATGAATTGTGGGCATGGGGTCGTAGGCGTTAGGTCGTAGGTATTAGTATCTTATCAATGAAATGCTGCGCAAAAGTGGCAGGATATTTTTT
>WFOZ01000061.1 GCA_015487825.1 Planctomycetaceae bacterium | reverse complement strand
TTGTGCGAGATCGTCTTGAGACAGCGGGGTTGGATGCGGAAATTCATCCTACTGCAGGGCATCCGATTGTTACCGGTCAGTGGCGCAAAGCAGAAGGGGCACCGACGGTTCTTGTCTATGGTCATTACGATGTGCAACCGCCCGATCCGCTTGATCTTTGGACCTCTCCGCCGTTTGAACCGGAAGTGCGCGAGGGGAAAATTTATGCTCGCGGGGCCACCGATGATAAAGGGCAAATGCTGACGCACCTGCTTTCAATAGAAGCCTGGTTGAAAACAGCGGGGAAACTTCCCGTCAATGTAATTTTCGTTATCGAAGGCGAAGAAGAAGTTGGCAGCAACAATCTGGACCTGTTCCTCGCAGAGAAAAAAGAGGAATACGCCTGTGATATCGCGGTGGTCAGCGATACGAGTATGTATGCACCCGATCTGCCCGCAATTACTTATGGACTTCGCGGAATTCTGGCTTGTGAAGTAACATTAACAGGCCCAAACCGGGATTTGCACAGCGGCGTGTTTGGCGGTGCGGTTGCCAATCCGATCAATATTTTGACAAAAATGCTCGCAAGTCTGCAAGATGATGAAGGGAAAATTCTTATCCCCGGCTTCTACGATGATGTTCTCGAATTAAGTGCAGAGGAAAAGAAGCAGTTCGCACAACTCCCGTTTGATGAAACAGCTTTCATGGACGATCTGGGAGTAAACGCGGTGCAGGGGGAAGCGGGATATTCTACCACCGAACGCCGCTGGGCCAGGCCAACATTCGATATCAACGGCATCTACGGCGGTTACAGCGGCGAAGGTCCTAAAACGATCATCCCCTCAACTGCGACTGCAAAAATCACTTGCAGGCTGGTTCCCGACCAGGACGCTGCCCACTTAACGACTGCTCTCAAATCGCATCTCGAAAGCATCTGCCCGAAAAGCGTGACAATGGAATTCACTGACTTTCATGGCTGTGAAGGACTTGTTTTCAATACCTCGGGGGCCTGTTTTCAAGCCGCCAGCCAGGCGATTCATCATGCGTTTGGGAAATCGCCGGTCTTTATTCGTGAAGGAGGTTCCATCCCGGTTGTGGCAACCTTCCAGGAAATATTCGGCGTCGAAACATTGCTTCTCGGCTGGGGGCTGAACAGCGACAACCTGCACAGCCCGAACGAACACTTCCATCTGGAAAACTTCTACCGGGGCACCCTCGCCAGTGCAAAACTGTGGGAAGAACTCGCACCGTAGCAGATTTTTATTCAATGCCTGTTCTGTACTACTAACGGCCAACCTCTTTTGGGGGGGCACAGACTTCTCCCATCGCATAATTCCCCGTGCTGGGAATTGAGAGAGCCAACTCAAATCAATTCAGAGATAACTTCGCCGTGGTCGATGGCGATGTTGGGGCGACCGGTGTGGTCGTTGAAGTAGATTTCCGGGTTGATTCCCAAAACATGGAAGATAGTGTGATGAATATCGCCGGGACGTAGTGGGCGGGAGGCTGGTTTTTCTCCCAGGCGATTTGTGGAACCGACCACCTGTCCGCCTTTCAAGCCGCCTCCCCCCATTAGTACGGACAAGGCGCCACCCCAGTGATCGCGTCCCGGGGTTCCCTTGCTCAACGGTGGTCCGCCGTTGCCGCCGTTGTTCATTTTGGGGGATCGGCCGAATTCTCCCATCACAATAACGAGTACCTGATCGGAGAGGCCTCGTTGATCGAGATCAGTAAACAGGGCAGAAACCGCCTGGTCTACTTTGGGTAAATGCCTTTCCATGGTTGCCTGATGATCCCAATGACTGTCCCAACCCCCGAAGTGACAGGTCACAAAAGTCGTGCCTGCTTCCACTAACCTGCGAGCAAGCAGCGTGCTTTGTCCCCAGCTGTTGCGACCATATCGATCACGCAATTCCGATGATTCCTGTTCGATATCAAACGCGATGCGCGCTTTATCGCCAGTCACTAATTCAAACGCCTGTTGTTCAAATTCATCCAATGCCGCGAATTCTTTGGAGACTTCTGCATATCGGCGCAGACCATCAAAATGTTTTTGTAAGGAACGTCGATCCGCTAATCGCGAGACGGTCAGATTCTTGGGGAGTGTTAAGTTGTTGACGCTGAATTTTGCAGCGTTGGGGTCTCCACCTGTATTAAACGGATCGTATTGATTGCCCAGATAATGCCCGCCAAAATATCCGGGACGCAAACCGACACTCATGCCGTAGGGAACCGATACGTAGGGAGGCATTCCCGGTTGGCGAGCACCGACAACTTTTGTTGCTACGCTTCCAATAAACGGATACTTGCCCGCTTTCATCGCCCCGTTCACGCCGCCTCGCCCGGTGAGCATCCAATGTGCCCCGTTGAAATGGTCCCCCGTATCATGATGGACGGAACGCAAGATCGAAAATTTATCGGCAACTTTCGCTTGAAGCGGGAACAGCTCGGTAATGTCCATTCCGGGGACAACGGTATTGATCGGGTTCCAGATGCCGGCGTATTCGCGCGGGGCTTCCGGTTTTGGATCGTAAGTATCGTGCTGACTCGGTCCGCCGTCGAGCCAAAGTAGAATGACAGAAGTCTGTTTCGTCGCCCGCCCAATCTGACGGTTTGCCTCTTTCGCCCGCAGAATGGAAGCCAGGCTCAAACTTCCCATGCCCGCCAGGCCAACCTGCAAAAAACTTCGCCGATTCACTCCTGCACAATTCGCTTTCGATTTCCCCGCCAGAATTTTCATTGCGTCCCCCGCTATCTGGAAGCCATTATACCGGGGAAACAGTCCCCCCGGCTAACCCTGAATCTATAGATTCAAGCCCTGATAAGCAAGAGGTATTTGGGAAACGTCGGTTTAACCTTACGTAAACGGTCCGGCTCCCTGGGCGGTTAGTTGTTCCCGTACGTCAACGCCATTGAGAGCTGCGACGGATGTTTTCGCTTTGATCGCTATCGCGGCGGCAGTCCCGGCGGCCTGGCCCATTGCCATCGCGGTGACGGTGACTCGCGTTGAGCTTGCAGCGGCTGCGGTTGCAGAATGGCAGCGACCAGCCACGAGCAGGTTCTCTACCCTTTGGGCAACCAATGCGCGATACGGGATATCATACGGGGCTGGTTGATAGCCGGTGCCGGAATCGTTAGCGGTGCCGATGGTTGTGTGGTTGGGGTGACGATCCATGTACCAGCAGCCGGTCGCGATCGCATCGTCAAAGTTCTTTTGCGATCTGATATCTTGCTCTGTCAGGACGTACTGACCGACAAGCCGCCTTGTTTCTCGAATCCCGATGTAAGGACCACTGTTGATGAAGTATGATTTTTCAAAACCGGGGACCGATTCTTTCCAGGCTTCAAACATCGCCCACGCATCACTGCGTCCCTGCATTTCTGCCCGGGAAAGATCCTCTGCATCGGTGGCATCGCCGCTAACTCGAACGGCGTGAATGTAAGCTTCGTCATCGGCAAAGCAGTAGATGATGCCCGGCCCGTAGAACATCGGCAGCTTGCCCGCTTTTTCTGCCTGAATGAGAGCTTCACGAGCCTTGGTGTGAAGCTGCGGATTTTGCCGAACATTCCCGATGCGAAAATGCAATGTCATCGGCATCAGTGGTTTTGTTTTTTCTACCGGGACGTCCGCCCAGGCTGCGATATCTCCATCGCCGGTGCAATCAATTACTTGCCGGGCTTCAATTTCGATCAAGCCATCTTTATTGGCAGCAAGCACTTTGGATACTCGCCCGTTTTGCGTGAAAACTTCACAAGCTGTTGTGTGATACAGTACCTTGATCTGTTCGCCATGAGACTCCAAAAGTTGATCGGCAAGCACTTTGAACTGTTCAGTCGATTTAATCGTTGGGTTGTGTGGCTTAATATGCGTTGCGTTCGGTTGAGTGCGCCCCATTTTCAACAGTAGTTCAAACGGAATACCGCGCACGACAATCCGCCCTGTTTTTTTATCTGCAATACCATCGAAAAAAGGGAGTCCAACCGTTGTGATGATCCCCCCGGAAAACCCAGCTCTTTCCAACAGCAATGTTTTGGCATTATTGCGAGCCGCAGCAATCGCCGCAGCGATCCCCGCACATCCTCCTCCACAGACAAGCACATCGACCTGATACTTTTTACGAGCTTTGGACATCGAACGAGTATTCTCCTGGAAGCAGAAAGTAAGTTGGGATAGCGAAAGCGTATCCCAATATAAGACGTTCTGCAATCAATCAGGAGTAATGTGTAGGAACTCTATATCCTTCAATGGTGGCCTCTACATTGTTGAAAGGCTCTTTACAAATTTATTGAATTGTCCCTTCGATAAAAATATCCGGTGATAGCCCTGCGGTAAGTTAACCTGCATGGTCTGTTTCGGGTCACTTCCCCAACCGATTATTTGTCGTGATTTCAGTTCCACGTCAATGTAGTAATAGTGTTTGGCTTCAATATTACTCATGGCTTATTCGTTCCGGGATTTCTAACTGGACAGCGCCAGGTTCAACTCGTTCCCAAGCTGCCGCTTCAACTCGTTCTCAAGGTGGACCTTGGCAACGAGGAGATAACATCAAGGTATATCACGAGTTACATCAATCCTTAAATAGAACCTGGCGCTGTCCAGCTAAAAGTTATCCTTGATCCACATGTGAAGTATTTCATCTTCCGGGTTCCATGTGGCAAGAAAATGCCACCCATCCGGGCCTCGATTTTCCATAGAAAAGTTGTCGGTCGCCAATACTTGCACCTGATCTGAAATCACGGGTCGCCACCAGTACGGCGGCATGTTTTTGTATTGATCTCCGATTTCTTCTGATGGTATTTCAGACATTCTCAGTTTGTCTGCGAGACGGTTCAGTTCCTCTTCAGATATTTTTGCCTGCCAAATCCATTCGGAATCAAGGAATTCGTAGATGCAGTAGTATCGAGAATTATCATATTTGAAATCCATCTCCTTGAGGGAATACTGTATTGTTTTGGGAATGCCTTGATGTAATGCAGGGAAATCGACATATCGAGCAAAGCCGACTGTGATTAAGCAGAGAACAGCCGATCCTGTAATGATGGCAGTTTTTCGTTTATTCAAGCGAGCATAAAACAGCTTTAACCGATCGAGCTTACCGCTACGATCAAGAAGGACGTAAATTGGTGCGCTGACACAAGTCGTAAGAAATGGCGCAAGAAACGGTCCCATTGGCATGAGAAAGAACAGAACAAACCAGGGTTGCAAAAGAATTCCCGGCAAAACCAAAACGGCAGGGACTGCTGCAAGAATGGGGTCACCCTTATAAATGAACAGCATGAAGGCAACAGTAGCGAGAAACCCAACCCAAAGGTTGATCCCAAGGATCGCAAGGATTTGGAGAATTCGTTTCTTCATTCCATTCCTTATGCCTAACCGGGCCGGATCTGCCCTGCTGATCGCCGGAGTTTTCACCACTGAATAGTTACAATTTTCCTTCAGTTCAGAATACTCGGTGATACTGGAATCGCAAGGTATTTTCGCTGATTCTGCTGTTAAGTTTCTTTCACCGGCTTTTCGTTTTCATATGGCTTACTCTGGAAATCATTCTGTAGCGTGGTCCAGTCAATGATCAATGTTCCGCCGGTGCCTTCATGTTGCTTGGCCCAGTTCATCAATAAATCGAGGCAGGCATGATCAATATAATTGAGCTGCTCAATATCAACACGAAGTTCAACATGGCCCGGAACGCGTTCCAATTCAGCTGCAAGCAAAGGCAAGCGAATAAATGTGGCTGCTCCGTTAAGTCTTAAGACTGCTTTAGAATTCTTCTGATCAATATCCAGCTTGATATTCAGGCGTGAAAACTTATGTAAGAGTTTAATCGCAGAAAGTGCAATTCCGGTGACGACGCCCGTGAGCAAATCGGTACAGACAATTGTTCCGAGTGTGGCGAAGTAAATGAAAAGTTCTCCCCAGCCGTACTGTTTCAAATTTTGTATCGCTTTGATGTTAACCAGTTTATAGCCTGTGTAGACGAGCATTGCCGCCAAAGCCGCCGTTGGAATCATGCGAAGAATGAAAGCGAGCAGCGCAACAAAAACCAAAAGCCAAAGACCGTGCAAAATGGTCGAAAGACGTGTTTTGGCCCCTGCATCGACATTGGCAGAACTTCGTACGATCACTCCTGTCATCGGCAGTGCACCAAGGAATCCGCAAATTATATTGCCAACTCCCTGCGCGGCCAGTTCTCTATCGTAATTCGTTCGCGTCTCAGATTGCATCTGATCAACAGCCGTGGCACATAAAAGTGTTTCTGCACTGGCAACAACGGCTAATACAATCCCCCCCTGAATCACAACACTTAGCGGAACGGACTTCAGGATAGTCAGTGAAGGAAAGTGGACTTCGCTCCATAAATTATCGGGCACCTCCACATAAAGTACTGGCAGTTTCAGAATCGCTGCAACAGCCGTTGCGATGACCACTGCAACGAGCGGCGCGGGGATCAACTTCAGTTTTGCCGGGACAAAAGTTTTCCAAAGCAGCAAAGCGATGATTGTCAGGAAACCGATTTTTGCTGCCCAGTCATGATTTTTAAGCTCCGCAAGCACTTTTTCCAGACTGATCTGAATGTTTGCCTGCGATGCTCGTACCTGTTCGGCATGCCCCTGCTGTAAGTCGTTTAGTGCGATTTGGTTTTTAGCTAACAACTGCTTGATCGCTTCTTCCAGTCCTGCGGGATCACGAACTGTTTCAGTAATACCTGCTTCATTCAACTGATCAATCAAAGCACCAAGATTTTCAGATAGCTCCTGTTGCTTCAATGCAAGAGGAGCAAGTTGTGATTTGTCGGGAAGCGGTATTTTCGGATTGACCACTTCATGATGGTTTGCATCGTGAAGCGGTGCAGGAATTTGCTCAGCTGCTAATTCGCGAAGCTGCACCTGCTGTTCGTGCAATGCGCCAAACTGCTTCAGCAAATCACGCCGTGAAACTCGTTCCGCGACAGTGCCCAGTTCAGGGATGGGTAGTCCTTTTTGAATCGCCTCAGGAATTGTGATCAGATTTTCGAGACCACTTCCTTTGGGCGAATCGTCAACCATCACATGAAACTGGCTCGATAATATCAAGACACCAATTCCTGCAAGCATGCCATGAATTACAGCAGGTGAAACAGCTCGAAACCAGCGACCGTACCGCAGCACTCCTGCAATCAATTGCAAAACACCACCAATTAACACAGCGATCCCAAGAACTTCCAACCCATGCTCTTGCACCAGGTCATAAACAATCACCGTCAACCCGGCTGCGGGGCCGCTTACTTGCAAGGGGGCACCTGCAATCCAGCCGACAATCAATCCACCAACGATGCCCGTAATCAATCCGGCTGCAACTGGAACTCCCGATGCAATTGCAATTCCCATGCAAAGAGGTAATGCAACAAGAAAAACGACAATGGAAGCAAGAAAATCCTGCCTGGGGGCAGAGAACAGGTCGCTACCTGCTTTTAATTTGTTTGATTCAAGATTCATTTTATTTTCAATTCTCCCTGAATGGAGTTGAATTTTTGAGTTACATGCTCAATGGAATACTTAAAAACTAACGTAACTATTCAGCAATGTCTGGTTATTGCAGAAACTAAAGTTGTTTGCAGGGGCCGCTATTGCGGATCCTGCGCCAACGCTGAAAGTCACAAACAAGGTACTAAACAGGTGGCGATTCCCACGCGACTGCCGGGGGCGCAAAACCTGTTCCTTCAACAGGAACAAACTGACACTCTTGTGGGTCAAATCCGAAAACCTGTCCCGTTTCAAATTTGTAGAACCAGGCATGAAGGTTTAATGCCTTTCTACTTAAAGCCGCTGCAACGGAAGGATGAGTTCGAAGATGTTCGATCTGTACAAGTACATTCTCTTCTACCGTTGCAGTGAGCCGGGCTGTTGGATCTGTGACGTGTGAATAATTTTCTTCGATGATCCGATGTGTCAATTCTGCATGAGACAGCCATGACTGGGCGGCTGGTATTTTTTCGAGCGCCGATTGATCAAGCAATCCTCTCATTGCCCTACAATGCGAATGGCCGCAGACGATGATATCCTTAACGCCCAAAACAGAAACCGCATATTCAATCGTCGCAGCTTCGCCTCCCCCAAGTGCTCTGTAAGGCGGAACGATGTTGCCAGAATTTTGCAAAATGAAAAGTCTACCCGGTTCAGTTTGTGTTAGCAAGTTAGGATTGATACGGGAATCTGAACAGGTAATAAACAAAGCCGGTGGACTCTGACCATCGACCAGATCTTCAAACAAACGCCGCTTGGAACTGAAAATGTCATCCTGGAACTGGTGAATACCTTCAACGAGTTTTTGCATAGAGATAATCTCCTTGGTGCGCGCCAAACAGAGCGTGAGAATAAAAAATCAGCTGGAAAGGCGAACCTGAATGCCATACATGGATGTAGTATGCGCAACGGGCTCACAAGCCGATCTCAAAGACGCCAGAAAAGATTTTTCTGCTAAACAAGCAAAGGAGCACATAAGCCATTGGTAAGCTGATGGCCTATTATCGTTGGGTAGTGGGGAAAAGAGAATGTGGTTTGAGCAGACCCACTGCACCGATCCAAAATTCGATAGAGAATTACGCGGCGACGATTATTAACGCGATGACGAGTTGAAGAAAAAGTTTCCAGCTTTTCTTCAGTCTCCTCCCCGTCTTCCTGAGCGGGACATTCTGTTTCGACCAGTTCGATCCATGAAAGCACAACAACCGGAGGAAGAGTGGACAACGAAAAGGCACTAACAGATATCCATATCACTAAGATACCTGACAAAGAAAGTCGTTTTTTTAAAGATTCTCTCGGAATCATTTATCTCATCCACCCGCATTCATCTAAAGAAGCGGCTCAACAGTACATCAACCGTGGTGTTTCAACCAACAAATTTTTATAGGAGAATTTGAATAGAGTGTCAAGGTTCAGTCTGCCACACTGCGTCCATCTGGCAGGTAATAGCTTTTGTTTATGGGAACTTCAAAATACAAAGGGATCTCTTACTTCAACTCACTGTTTCCCATTTCAGTTCGTCTGGAAATGAAAATGCAATTCTTCCGTTGAAGATTGATCAATTTTTCGAGCTGAAATACAAACACCTGTCTGTCCAGAGTAGAGGAGGGCATGAAGCAGTGACTACGACTCATCAATCACAACAACTTCCCGTAGCCGGCCGCTTCCCTCACGAGGGGGCATGATTCTCATCACACAGGGAAACCAGACTTCGCGAGGAAGCGGTTTTTCACGTAACGCAGCCAGGACCGGAATTCTGAGGACTTTTCCCAGTTTCTGATAATGCGAAACATCGACCGGATTCAGAAACAGTCTTTTATTGTTGATGTATTTTGCGATTGCTTCTGCAAAGTTTTTCTCCATTCCCTGCCAAAGTACAATGTTACTGTCAGATTTCAAAACGATACTTGCCTGTCCTTCGGTCGGAGTGTGTCTATTCAGATTTTGCTGAAGTTTGAAAAATGTAACGTGATCGGTCGCCCGCACAAATTCCTGCACCGCACCGGCGATGTCTCCCATTTTGATCGGTTCGATCCAGGGGTCAGGGAAATCGGGGTCTTCATCGGCCAGTTCTCCGCGTCGATGTTCATCTTCAAGCATCCGCATTACACGTGAATCTGGAGTAGCGGGCCTGCAACGTGTGCGCGCCCATTCCCGCAATGCAAATACTTTATCTTCCATTGTAACAGAAAGCGGCACAATGGAGTCTGATGTATCAAGAATATTTTTCTGGCTTGGCAGGCGGTCGTACGTATAAGCATCAATCACTGCAGAATTGACGATCTGTTCGATTTCTGCACCGCTGTAGCCTTCAACCTTGTCGGATAATTCTTCGAGGTTGAAATCGTCCGGGTTGCAACCTCGCTTGGCCAGGTGAATCTGGAAAATATGTTTACGCTCGTGAAAGTTGGGGAGATCAATAAAGAAAAGTTCATCGAAGCGCCCCCGGCGTAATAGTTCCGGAGGAAGATCATCGACAGAGTTGGCTGTAGCGACTACAAAAATGGGAGCGGTATGTTCCTGCATCCAGGTGAGAAAGTGCCCGAACATTCGTGTCACGGTTGCGTCTTTATCTTCGTCACCTCCCTCAAGTCCTGAGAACGCTTTTTCCATTTCCTCGATCCAGAGAACAGCCGGGGCGATGCTGTCCATCATCCGCAATACTTCCCGCAAATTACTTTCAGAACTTCCGCGACCACTTTGAAGCAGGTTGCCAAAGTCGAGACGCACGAGAGGAAAACTGAGTTGTCGGGCAATGACTCTAGCTGAAAGAGATTTTCCACACCCCTGCACACCAAGCAATAGAACTCCTTTAGGCTGACCGATTTTCTTCTTCTGTGCATCCGGGCTGAAGGCTTTGACACGCCTTTGAACCCAGTCTTTAAGGCCATCCAAACCGCCGATGTCATCAGATGTTTCGTCGAGATCGTGAAATTCAAGCAGATCGGAACCTTGCAGCAACTGGCGTTTTTCCGAAACGAGTTGCGTCATTGTTTCTTCACCCAACTCTGTCCTGCCTGCCAGTACACGAGAGAATGCCCGTTGTGCCTGATGCCTGGTTAAACCGATGACTCCCTTTACCATTCGATCAAAAAAAGATTCCGAAATTTCAATTTTATCCGGCGAACCCATCAAAGCCTGCTTGAGGCATACGGCCAGTTCCTCGTAATCGGGCATCGGCAACTGGAGCACGGTGCAGATTTTTGTCAGACTCGCAGGCAGTTTGAATTGAGGACCAATAAGCAGCAGGGGAGAGGCATCAAAATTCTGTGCCTGATCCTGTAACCGGCGGATCACTTCCGGTTCTTCCAGAAAATGTTCGATATCTTTTGCCAGAAACAGATGCCTGCCCGAACATTGAGTGATCGCTTCCAGGAAATGAGCAGCCGTGTCGATGAGGTGATCGTCTCCCTCTACCGACAATGCAAGATCGGGGGGCACCAGTGAAGTACTGAGCGACCAGCTTGCCAGATTCAATTCCATTTTCTGTGCAAGTTTAGAAATGGCCTCCACCCAGCGGGGTTCATCATCACTTTGAAGAATAATCAGCGATTCTTTGGCATTCAGACGATCCTGAATTTCATCCAGTGTTTCCTGCATCAACGACATCTTTTGATACCTTATAGGGGCCAGATTGTTCTGTTTGAGTCAAGTTTTAGAGACAATTTGAAAACAGTCTCGCAATTTACTCACAAAACCGTGTGCCATCATACAGATAGCATAACCTGTTTGCTCTCGATTTTTCTATCGAAACTGCATCACCTGCAAAATCGATACAATCCGTATTCCAGTTTTTCTGCTCATACACCAAAAAGAAGATTGCGGAGAATTGAGGCGAAAATGCAACGTAAACTTACGGTAGAAGAGTAGAATCATTTCGCACAGACATTGAATATTCCGAATATTGAAATCCAAATTCTACTGGCACCAGGAAAAATCGATGTGGTTACAGGTAAGTTCAACCACGTTATTGCCATGAAGTATTGAGGATTGTGCATAAGGTTCGGAATTTGCGAATGCTCTTATTCCCACAGTGACCACTCTCTGTTAGTAAACGTATTACCCTGATGCTGTTCAACAGTTTTGCATTCTGGATCTTTTTTATCGTGGTGATGCTGTTGTATCACCGCTTCAGACATCGTGCGCAGAATGTGCTTTTGCTGGTTGCGAGCTATTTCTTTTATGGTTGCTGGGACTGGCGATTTCTGAGTCTGATCGTACTTTCAACACTGGTTGATTACATCGTTGCAAACCGCATCGTTGAAAGTGATTCACAAAAAAAGCGACGCATGCTGCTTACCATTTCGATGGTGACAAACCTTGGTATTTTGGGCTTCTTCAAGTATTACGGTTTCTTTGCAGGCGAACTCATTACACTTTTCACCGCGATTGGCATCCCGGCCTTACTGCCGACGTTTAAAGTAATTCTACCGGTTGGAATTTCTTTTTATACCTTCCAGACGATGAGTTACACAATCGATGTGTATCGTGGGCAATGCAAGCCAGCTGGAAATCTGCTCGATTTTGCAGTCTATGTTTCTTTCTTTCCTCAACTGGTGGCTGGTCCGATTGAACGGGCAGCACACTTTCTGCCTCAAGTAACATCTGATCGCATCTGGAAACCGGAGTATTTCCAACAAGGTCTGTTTCTGGTTGTCATGGGCTTGTTCAAGAAGATCGTTGTGGCTGACAACATGGCCGTGCTGGTGAATTCAATTTTCGAAACACCGCTTGCAGAATTGAGTGGACTGGAAGTACTGGTTGGTGTGTATGCATTTGCCTTTCAGATCTATGGCGACTTTTCAGGATATTCTTCCATTGCCCGAGGTATTTCGAAATGGCTCGGTTTCGATTTAATGATGAACTTTCGCATGCCTTATTTTGCGATCAACCCGAGTGACTTCTGGCGGCGCTGGCATATTTCGTTATCGCAATGGCTTCGCGATTATCTGTACGTTCCATTGGGCGGAAACCGTCACGGAACATTCAATACCTATCGCAATCTGATGCTGACGATGCTGCTGGGCGGATTATGGCACGGAGCAAATTGGACTTTCGTTGCCTGGGGTGCATTTCATGGCCTGATACTTTGTACTTATCGTCTTTTCGACCAGAGACGTCTCAAACGAATTGTTACCAGAGAAAAGGCAGCGCCTCTCTCCGGAATTTCTCATTTTGTGCAGATGCTGTTGATGTTCCATCTGATTTGTATCAGCTGGTTATTATTTCGAGCCGTAACTATTTCTCAAGCCTGGGGGATGTTGGGCCTGATGGTAACCGATTTCACTTTCACTCCATTAGCTTTGACGATGACAGGAATGCTCCTGTTTTATGCAGGGCCACTGATCGCGTTTGAAGCCTGGCTCGAATTTCAAAGGAAGTCTTTTTCATTGTTTGATATCCACTGGGGCTGGCGAGCAGTTGTCTACTCGTATGCCCTGATGATGTGCTTTTGTTTTCCGCCTCCGGTTGCAGGGACATTTATTTATTTTCAATTTTAATTTGAGCGAATATTGGCAAGGCGGAAGGAAACAACTCCGCTTCGCCGATCATTCAGG
>WFOZ01000060.1 GCA_015487825.1 Planctomycetaceae bacterium | reverse complement strand
GTATCGACCGGATGTCGATCAGTTTCTGGCAGGAGTGGCGGTCAGTTCTTCCGCACATCTTTTTGAAAATGCAGAAGATGTTGCGATTGAACATTCAGGGGTATGTAACTGGAGGGTCTCGTTCAGGCGAAAATCTCAACAGGAGAAATTGAACAGCCGGTTTATCATTGATGCAACCGGCGGCAGGGGAGTTCTTCTTGATTTTTTGCAAGTGCCTGATGTGAGAGGGCAGTTGCAGACGAATTCATCTGCGATATTCGGGCATTGGGAGAACGTGACTCCTGCTGAAAAGTGGTTGGAGCAATTAAATGTCTCTCAAAAGGATTATCCTTTTCATTGCGATGATTCTGCAATTCATCATCTGTTTCATGATGGGTGGATGTGGCAGCTGAGGTTTGAGAATGGGTTAACCAGTCTCGGTTTTCTATCGAAGGGTAATTTCAGTGAAGAGATAGCTTCGGTTCCGGCAGACGAGGCTTGGGAATTGTTACTAAAATCAAAACCCTCTCTTGAGAAGCTGCTGTCACATGCCCGACTGGCTGCTTTTCCAGGCAAGGTTTATTTCACTGGTCGGTTGCAGCGGTTACGGAATTGCGGTGCAGGCCAGGACTGGGCCGCTTTGCCTTACACGATAGGTTTTATTGACCCCCTCCACAGCACCGGGCTCGCACATACTTTTTCAGGAATTGAAAGGCTCAGTCAGATTTTTCTTGAACAATCTGCAGGACGCCGGCAGGCCTCGTTGAAGAAATATTCTGAGGAAATTATCAGCGAACTGTCGCTGATTGATTTGCTGGTGGCAGGCTGTTACGAGTCATTGGATTCCTTTCCGCTTTTTACCGCCTGGACAATGCTTTATTTTGCAGCCGCGACTTCTTACGAGAAAAATCGATTGTCCGGCAAGGATCAGCAGGAAGGGTTTCTTTGTGCATCTGATGTTCGATATGCCAGCATGGTTCAGCAACTGTTCCGCGAATTGAAAGAGATATCTCGAACGGAGAAAATAAATGATCTGCAGCATGTCGAGAATTTCATTGCGAAACTCAGCCAGCAGCTGGAACCTTACAATCATGTTGGGTTATTTGAGCCGGATATACCGAATATGTATTGCTACACGAGTGCGCAGAAACCGGAATTGAGAAGTGGGGATTGAAAAAAAGATTTTTTCTAAAATCAATAAACCCCTATGTATTTAGTCTGAAACTGCTATTTTGACATCAGGGATGACCGAGACATTGATAAGTAGATATTGACATGTACCGGCAATTTGGGATAATGGCGTTGTCGGTTTGTGCGGTATTTCCAGATACCCAACAGGCTGGTTATCATACGATACGATGGTATGAGTAATTATTGAGGATTGATAGCGGGCTGACAGTAGGCAATCTGTATTCCAATCCTCTTTTTTGGCATCAAAACAGCTGGTAGGACCAGTTGGGTGCAATTGGTGAGGGCTGTCGGCTGGTTTAGTTTGTTACAGGTAGAAAATAATAAGAGGATGCTCCTCTTAAAAAGTTTTCCCATGGCTCATTACATTTGAGCAAAGAAAGAGTAAAAAGATGATTACCCCTATTTCTGAGTCTGAAAAGACGGAAGTTTCACCGGTTCTTCGAGACAGGACACCGATGCAGACGGACATTGATGAGCAGCTGGAGAAGGATCTGGTTCAGACCTTCAAATTACTCGCTGATGAAACACGTTTGAGAATTCTGATGTATCTGCACAAAGCAGGCGAACTTCATGTGACCGCGTTGTGTGATCGCCTGAAGCAGTCTCAGCCTGCAGTCAGTCATCACCTTGCATTGATGCGTGTGGCTGGTTTGATTGAAGCTCGCCGGGATGGCAAGCACAATTTCTACTCCATTCGTAAAATGCATTCCTACCGTTTAATCTCTGAGTTCTTCACTGCGATGAAGCAGGATGGAAGCAATTCCATGCGATTTGAAGATTTCACGTTGACTCGCGATGTGTAAAACATTGAGTCAATCAGAATTAATTGAATAGTTTTGTTCGACCATGCCGGTTTGGGTGTGGTCGAACTTTTTTTTTGGTCTGTAGTCTGGTAAAAATCATACCGTTTACTCACGGCGTCGACCTTTTACAGAAATAGACAGAAATATTATGTCAAAATGTGTGAAGCTCGCTCTGGCTGATGGAACGGTTTACACCGGGATTCCTTTCGGAGCTGAAGGAGAATCGTTTGGCGAGGTAGTATTTAATACCAGCATGACCGGGTATCAGGAGATCATTACCGATCCTTCCTATTGCGGTCAGATAGTGGTCATGACTTACCCGCAAATAGGTAATTACGGAATTAACCCCGAGGATATGGAAAGTTCGAAGCCGGCGCTAAAAGGCTTTGCCTGTCGGGAACTTTGCCAGATTCCGAGTAATTATCGTGCTTCCCATTCACTTTCCGATTATCTGGCTGAACAGGGGATTATCGGGATTGAAGGGATTGATACCCGCGCATTGGTTCGCAGGATTCGAATTCATGGTGCGATGAACGGCGTCATTTCTACGATCGATCTGGACGATGCTTCTCTGATCGAAAAGGCTAAAAACAGTCCTCAGCTTGTTGGTCACGACTACGTCAAAGAAGTCATGCCTGCTGAAGCGTGCGATTGGTCTGAGCGACTGAGTAAATTGGCTCAAACGCCGGCTAACGCTCCCAGACAGAATCTTGGTGAGAAAAAGCCGCTTGTGGTCGCGATCGATTACGGCATGAAATGGAATATCCCCCGGCATCTGGCGGAATCGGGTTGTGAAGTGAAAGTTGTGCCGGGAACGATCACCGCTCAGGAAGTTTTGGCACTCAATCCGGATGGAGTTTTTCTTTCCAACGGACCTGGTGACCCGCGACCGTTAGGCTATGCGATTGAAACCATTAAAGAGTTAATCGGTAAGAAGCCGATCTTTGGTATCTGTCTGGGACAGCAATTGCTGGGACTCGCTTTTGGTGGCGAAATCTACAAACTGAAATTCGGACATCGCGGAGCGAATCAACCGGTTCTCAATAAAGCCAGCGGGGCGGTTGAAGTGACGACTCAAAATCATGGTTTCGCCATTTCCGAAGAATCGCTTCCTGAAGATGTTGAGGTAACGCATCTGAATCTTAATGATAATACCGTCTCAGGAATCAGGCACAAAACATTGCCGGTTTTCGGGGTTCAGTATCATCCGGAAGCCTCCGCAGGACCGCACGACAGTCGATATCTGTTTGATGATTTTATCGATCATATACTGGCCCAATAAGCGTATGGCTGCAGTTTGTGGCCCAATTCATAAGACAACATTTTATTACATTCGTGGTTCGCACTGCGGACCCTGCAATTTTTGATTACAGGAAGAAACCGGAAGACCATGGCTACTGAAAGATCTTTGCTTCTCTTCAAACCCGATGCCATTCAACGCCGACTTGCCGGGCGTATTTTGACACGTATCGAAGAAAAAGGTTACAAAATTATCGGATTGAAAATGCTGCGAGTCACGCCTGAACTGGCCAGGCAGCATTATGCCGAACATGTCGAAAAACCTTTCTATCCGAATCTGGAATCGTTCATCACGGCTGCTCCTGTGATTGCGTTAATTGTTGAGGGACCGGAAGCAATTTCAGTGATGCGTGGCATGATGGGAAGCACGAACGGTCGAGAATCTGCTCCGGGAACGATTCGGGGAGATTTTGGTTCGTCCCGGCAGATGAATCTCATCCACGGCAGTGATGGTCCGGAAGCAGCTGCCCGTGAAATCGATATCTATTTCCGTCCCGAAGAAATCTGCGAATACTCGCTCGATCTCGCTCCGTGGATGCTTGCCTCTGATGAGTAAAATCTCCCATTGTTTGCCGATATTGGCTCTGCTTGTTTTGCTTCAAACCTGCCAGGCGGAAAGTCCATATTGGCGAACTCGTCCGGGAGGGTTGGCGAGTGTCTGGTATCAGTTTCCGCCAGAGCCAACCGTTGCGAAACGGAGTGGATACCGGGATTTCGAATTCTTTATTCGCGTTGATCGTGATCCCGGCAATCGGCTCGATCAATACGACATTCCGGAATCGATCCGCGGAACAGACAGCTATATTGGCTACTACTGGGCCAATCAATTTGCCTTTGCCCATTCCGGTAACGGTGTCGATGGCTATTTCGGAATTCAGACTGTTGGTTCTGTTTCCAATGCAAATGCAGATCCCAAACTGCGAAGCGATCCTGCGCATAATCGCTTTATTAAACAGACACGCATCGCGATATTTTCGATCTGGAATACCAGTGACGGTCGCCCCATCGGCAATAAAAGCTACGCGGCTCCATACGGTCACGAAGGGAAGGGCTGGAGTTGTAAAATCGAATATCCGTGGAAGCAGGGAGTTAAATACGGCTTTCGTATTCAGGAAACAAAACAGATCGATGCAAAACAGAACGTAATCTGGTGGCAAGGTTCGGTTATCGATTATTCCACGATGCTGGAAACGCCCATCGGAAAAATTCTGGTGCCGAAAAAGTGGGGGCGGCTCAGCCGAAACGCGAGCATGTTTACCGAATACTACAGCACGACCGTCAATCAAAATATTGGCGATGCAGACGAAGCCGCCAATAATAAAAAGCCTCGCGTTTGTCAGTACATGCCCAAAGCAGAAATTACCATATTCTCGCCCGTGGCAAATTCGGGAACAATAAAACCGCTCAAAATGCTCCCCCGCAACTACGGCAAGTGCGCTGGTTCTTCCCAGTTTCTGAATTCAAAAAATCAAATCATTCCAAACAGCAAAAATTCAATAGGAATCATCCGCAATATCACCGGACAGATTGAGAAGATGCCGTAAAAGAGCCGGGATGTTAATCTCCAAAGCATTTGCTCATTTAGGATTTATTTGTCTGAGGCCGTCTTAATTTCCAAAAAAAAGGTTTTAAAATGACACAACAAAGTCGAGAAACGCGACATGGTTTTGGCTGGATTGAATTATTCATTTGCATCGGTGCTCTCACGGTCTTGGCAATACTGTTGCTACCTTATTTGCATATGAGGCGAGAACAGGCTCGTCGCGTTTCCTGTAAGAATAACTTGAGACAAATCGGCTTGGCAATACATCAATATCACGAGATGCACGGAGCCTTTCCCCCAGGGTATGTCAATGTTGATGACCGAAATCTGATTTCATGGTCTACATTTATCCTGGCAGGAATGGAGCAGGATCCCTTGCAGAAACAGATTATTTCAGAGACCGATAAATGGCAGTGCAGTTGGTACGATGCAAATCATACTGGGGCGAATGATCAAGTGATTCCCTCAGCCTATATCGTTATTCCAGCATACAATTGTCCGTCAGACCCGATGGATGGCATTAACACTGAAGTTTCCATTTCGGTCAATGGTACTTCGGTTCAAGTAGGCAAGTTAAATTACAAAGGGGTTGGTCAAAAAGATGAAACAAACAGGAAGGGGGGATTTGGTGATCTGGCATTTGGCCTCAATTCCTGTAGACATGTTCGTGACTTTATTGATGGGACAGCTAATACTTTTATAGTTGGTGAAGTAACTTCTTTAGGGGTTCATCAGGCTGGAATATGGATTGGCGATGACGGAACATCACGACTCACTCTTGCTGCACCTCAATCTCTCATTGATGGAGAATTAGTTTCAACATCAATTAACGATTCAAACAAAGATCGCGGCTTCAATAGTGCACATCAAGGAGGCGCCCATTTTCTTATCGCTGATGGAAGTGTTCATTTTGTCAGCGAGGAAGTGGACAAGATTGTCTACGATGCATTGGCGACAATTAACGGGAGAGAGGATCTTGGCAAACAGTAAGTGAGTAGCTCGGTATTATTTCACAGCATACTCGGTAAATTCAGATTGTGCTGGCTGGTGTTGCTTCAGGTGTGAGAGCCTGTTGTTTCGATAACTAATGACGATATCGCTGTGTATGCCGGAAAGAAGAATTTCACTTTTTTTCTGATGATGGTTCAGCAGTAGCAGCCGTGAGATAGCCAAGTCTTTTCGGGAGATGAGTGTGTTCCCGGTTTTGAGATCCAAGATTTCAAGGAGCAAGTAGAGTATGCTGTGCACACCAATCGTTTGAGTTTGATTTCCTGAAAAATCTTCACGATGTATTTCATTTCAAGAATGATAGAGCACGGAAGTACTATTGTGGTATGCACAGCATACCCTACTCGGCTGTTTTGGTTCTATGGTACTTTCGAGGAAAGATTCAAAAAGCGAGATCAAAGCCGTAGCGTAGGCGAAATTACTCGTTGGTTTGTGGGGAAGTCCAACCCCGCCTGCTAAAGGTGGTCGGACTATTTCCGGGCAGTGATAGATTCGATTGTTTTTTTATCTATCTCAGAGACTGCGATGATGTTTCGATCCCATGTTGCTGCTCTGGCCGCACCAAAGAATAGTAGCGCAGAGGAATCAGGTTTTACAAGAAGGAAAGGGGTGACGTGACCGTGCAGATCAATCGCGCCGCCTGATTTTTGAACAAGCCAATCGCCGTCTTGCCAATGAATGCCGTTGTTGCTCTTTGCGTATCGGGTTCCACCATGTGATTCATAAAACATCAGATAAATGCTGCCCACTCGTTTGACATCAAGGCCTCCAGCATCATTTCCGAAGACAGGGGAGTTGCCATGGCGTTTCCAATGGATCCCGTCTTTAGAAGTCGCATAACCGACATATCGATGAGAAGGAGACGAAAAAGGGACGCCTTTAACGGGTGAACCGGGTGGAAAATCTTTGCGGCCATCGTACCACATTTTGAAAATACCATTTTCGCGGATGACCGAAGGCCTGCCCACAGACAAGCTATCCCATGCGTGTTTTGGCCCGGCATCCAGAGCAATCCCTTTAGGCTTCCAGTGAATTCCATCTTTTGAAACGGCGACATGAATGCGATCAATCACATATTTCTCGGCTCGGGTGTAAAACATATAATATGAATTGCCAGTGACTTTCAGCACCGAGGGATCATTGATGTGATTGGCATCAGGATCTTCCAGTACGACACCTTTTTTTACCCACGACTTGCCATCGATAGACTCAGCATAGCTGATCCGATCATGCCCGTCTCTGCCTTGCCCGGCGTACCACATTTTCCAAACGCCATGATCTACCAAAACGCTTGGCGCATAGATATTACCCTCACCATGCGGGGCAGATTCAAAATCACCAGCAGGCCGAATCAAAACTCCTGGCTGCTCAGCAAATAATTGACCGCACAAAAAGAACAACAGAAGAAAAAAAGTAGGCACAATTCCCTGTCCAATTCTATGTTGGCATGATATTGCAGGTAAAAGGTACGTTTTCACCGATTGATGCTCCTCAACAGTAAGCCTGATTGCCGTAACTCAAAATATAATCTTCCCGATAAGTAGCGAGACACGCAAAGAAGATGACTGTAAGTAGAACGAAAAGAAGTCCACGAAATAAAGTGTACCGGCCTTGCCGCAGTTATGCAGTGCTGTCATCGAGCATTTTGTTGATGACTGATGCTACATCGTGATGCGTCAGGTTTAGCTCCGTGAGCATTGCTAAAATAGCTGCGTTCGGAGCGGTTGTTGCAGCCAAAAGGATATGCGTGGTGTCGACGATCGTGAGGTTGTTTTTTGACTGTGCAAGAGACAACGCTTTACTGATAAGATCTTTGGCGTATTTCGCCTGGTCATCACATTTGCGTGCATAAAGTCTGTCTAATAGAGTATCAGTAGAAAATCGAAACTGCGGAATCTCGCGCTGTATACGCTCATCCAGATTGATTGCAGAGATAACGATAAACAGGCTGCCGATAGTGTCACTGTTGCGGTGTTGTGCCAATCGGTTAGCGGCAAGCATCGCATTGCGTGCGCGATCGGTAAAGTGTGGAAAGGAAGGCTTGGGTGGAATTTCGGGATGGTTCATTACAGCATTTACCTGTTATTTAACGGTATGATCTCATTCATGAAAAGTGATAGACAATCAACGACAACATCCAAGTTGTTGAACTTTGTTTGGCGTGATACCACTGGTCTGTTTCGTGTATAAAGTACACCAGTCACAAGGGGCGTTCAAGTGGTATCTTCCTGTGGCCCTGGAAATGAGTGTTGAGGCAGAAGAACTGGACAGGAAAAACCCAAAATAAAACAGGGGGATTATTGATACACAGGAGTTACCCGGGCCATTACTGACCGGCTTGCATGACTGAATAATTATTCCAGGTCTTGCCAGCGGGGGTCGTTTAGTTGGGGTTGGATGTTGGTTGCGATGAGCAGTTCTCTTTCTTTTTTTCGCATACGTTTCTGGTCCTGCTCGTTCAAATCGTCGTAGCCGCACAGGTGGAGCAGGGCGTGGATGAGATAGAGCGAAAGTTCGTGCAAGGCTGGCCAACTGACTGTTTCTGCGATTTCTTTTGCCATCTGGGCAGAGATAACGATTTCTCCTTCGAGTGGTTGCTTTCCTGAAAGTTGAGAGTCATCGTGCATCGGGAAGGTGATTACATCGGTCGGAAAGTCGTGTTGAAGGAACTGGTTGTTGATTTCGTGGATTGCTTCGTTATCAACGATAAGGACGTTAAGAATGGCCCGGTCAGCATTCAACAGAGTCAGCGTTTTTTCTGTCAGGGCGGACAGGCGTTTTTCATCGACAGGAATAAAATCCTGGTTGTTGATGATTTCGATCTGGAAATCCTGTATTGGCTTCATCTATCAGGCGGTTTTCTGTTCTTTTTGTTCCGGATAGGTGATTCTGCCGTGATACATGCTGGTGAGAGATTTGATCAGCGATTCTTCAATTTGATGGATTTCGCTCAGGCAAAGCGAGCATTCATCGAACTGACCATCGAGCAGGCGTTTCATTGTCAGTTCATGAACAAGATGTTTAATACGGGCCGGAGTTGGTTCGCTGAGTGTGCGGCTGGCTGATTCGACACAATCGGCGAGCATCATAATTCCTGCTTCTCGCGTTTGCGGCTTCGGCCCCGGGTAACGGAAGGAAGATTCTTCGACATCAGATTTACGTTCCGGCTCTGCTTCTGCTTTTTTGTTGGCTGCATGGTAGAAGTATTCAACCAGTGTGGTTCCGTGATGCTGCTCGATAAAATCAACCAGCGCCTGAGGCAAGTGATATTCTTCAGCGAGTTCGACGCCATCTTTAACGTGACCAATAATAATCAGCGTGCTCATGGCCGGGGCAAGTGAATCGTGACGGTTCGGCTCGCCAACGACCCGGTTTTCAATAAAATATTCTGCCTTGGGGATTTTGCCGACATCGTGAAAATAGGCACCGACGCGAACAAGCAAGCCATCAGCTCCAATTTTATTGGCAGCTGCTTCAGCAATTGTCGCCATCGCGACCGAATGGTTATAGGTGCCGGGGGCTCTACGGATCAATTCCTGGAGCAGTGGGTGCGACGGATCACCAATTTCCAGCAGACTGATCCCGGTAACAACTCCAAAAGTTGATTCAATATAAGGCAGACTGCCTGCAACAATAAACCCGGCCAAAATAGCCCAGCCTGCGTTTTTCAGGCAAATTTGAAGCAACGCCATATCCCACCAGTGATTGATACTGGGAGAAGGGTAGATCAGAATTTCCATTCCCCAGGTGACAAATAACGAGACCAGTGCAGCCAGGAAACCGGCATGAATAATTGTTGATCGTGATTGCACATGTTTGAGAACAATGACGGAAGTTGATGCAGAGGCCAGCATCACCGAAAACTGGGCAATATCCATCAAAGTTGCAATGCTGATCATCAGGCTGAGCATGAATGCTGTCACAATTGCCATACGCTGATTGTACGCGACCGACATAATAATTGTTGTGGCAACAACGATCGCAACTTCTGCACGCATTGGATCAAAAGAGATACTTCGTCCCAATGCAGAAGCGAAAACAAGAACTCCCAGATAGATAATCAGACGAGTCCACTGGTTGATTACACGCGGTTCATTCATTGCCAAAAACCACATATTTAACGCCAGCAAGGTACTGATTAAAACAAGCACAATTACCATGCGTGCCAGGCGCGCCTGCCAGGGAAACTGATCCAGTGAAGCGTGGTACTCTGCTTCAAGAATCGAAAGCAGGTTTGCATCAATAACGCCATCGGGGGGAATCAGTTCTTCTCCGCGAGAGATATGATTGTAAACCGGCTCAACTTGAGAACGCGCTTTTTCGATGGCATTTTTTGTGGCAAGCTGGTCATAAGAAAGTGAGGGCTGGGACTGATTCCGCAACCAGCGTTCGAGAGGGCTGCGAATGGTGACCAGTGTCGGGTAGTCTCCCCATTTCTGCCCGAGTACTCCTGCATCATTAAGTAAATCGCTGAGAATGACATCGGTTAATCGAACCGAGATCCA
Organism: Planctomycetaceae bacterium; assembly: GCA_015487825.1. GTDB lineage: Bacteria > Planctomycetota > Planctomycetia > Planctomycetales > Planctomycetaceae > Rubinisphaera. The sequence goes on along the minus strand of WFOZ01000060.1, from coordinate 98 downwards.
TTTTTGCTTGTCGGCTAGAGGATCGTCCTGCTTAATCGTTACATTTTTGTCAATGATGGCCAGCGTGGCATCGAGGCTGATTTTTCGGTATTTAATTT
>WFOZ01000059.1 GCA_015487825.1 Planctomycetaceae bacterium | reverse complement strand
CCCCATAAATTGAGTGAGTAGCCGGGAATGATATCGAACTGTTGAAAGGCCGGCACGAGCAGACAGGCGACGAACGTCCAATGAATGATGCGAATGCGATAAACAGGTTCGCGACAAAGCCGGGCGGCTATGCCCCCCAGCAGCAGAATGACTGCACCGAAGACAGCACTATGAATGAGCCACGAACCTGATTCGTTGAGCAGCAACATATCATTTCCCCTTTTTGCGATTACGGGATTTTTTCTGACGAGCCTGAGCGATGATTGATTCGAGTTCGAGCAACTCTTTCGCGTTCAGTTTTTCGGAACTGAGCATATTCAGGACAAGTTCGCTCACTGCACCATCGTAAACCTTGTGCAGAAAACGAGACGAAACCTGCTCGCGCGTGCAAAGAGGACGATACAAAAAAGTTCGCCCCTGACGCCGATGAGCAACAAGCTCTTTCTCATCCATAATGCGAAGTTGCGTTTGAATGGTGTTGAAGTGCAAACCGGACTGCTTCTGAAGACGTTCATGCACATCACGCACCGAACCTTCCTCAATCTCCCAAAGCACCTTCAAAATTTCCATCTCACGTTCCGTAGGAGCCGTATCCATCAATCACCTCATTCCTGAAAACATCTTATCGCCGTAGCGATTGTTGCCACGGAAACCTAAACTAATAAATTAGGTATAGCTAAAGCAGGAAGAGGCGTCAAGTGGAATACCTAAAATATTAGGTGCCAGGAAAGATAAAGTTCGGATGAGGCAGAATTGGAAAGCGAGTTTGCATTCAAACTGTTTATATCAGACGTATTGAATGTGCAGCTCCAGCTTTTCGAGTTGAGGGACTGGTGCTTTATGTTGTTGAGCAGGCTTTTGAAGTTGGATGTTGATGTGGTTCTCGCCAACTCGGCAGGTTTGCGGATCAACAGCAAATTCAACTCGCAACAGATTCTGTGCAGGATTGACGCGGTAAGCTCCGTGACCGCCGGAAGCCGGCTGCGGCCTGGGCGAAAAGATTTGCGGGTCTTTCCAATTTCGATCATGAATTGTCGCACTCAGTGCAACTCCGTTGAGTGTTCCTTCAAAAACATCGTTCCCCTCTGCGCCGAAAATTATCGCTCGCAGAAACAACCGTTTGACCTTCGTTGCCTGCTGTGAAATTTCATCGGCAACCTGCATGCGAATCGCCCCTTTCTGCTTCTGCGAAAACAGTCGAGGCAGTGGAGCCGTATCGTTGCGATTGAAAAAACCGGTCGCCCAGGGATAGCCGCCCCGGCGTTCGACGACGAACGTTTTATCTTTGCCGACCATGTCAGCCGGGTCTCCGATTTCGTGATACGCCATCTGGTGAGAAAGTGGACCGGGCCGCTGTCCTATTTTCTCGCAATCTTCAGGCGAAGCGTTCGACCAGTTAAACGTCGTCACGCCATCAGCACCCTGCTGCCACCAATTTGCAAACAGACCACGCAAAACTTCAATCGGTGCGTAACGATAGCCATCGGTTGTATGATGATCGTCGAAACAAGGTAGCAGCTTGATATGGCTCTGCGATGTTATCTGGCGATACCCGACCAAATCGACATCCATTGATCGCGAGCCAAGTGTCAGCAGATCGACCAGATTTTCCTTCGCCCAAACCTCAATATCAAATCCGTCAACTCGGCAACCCTCCAGATTTCTTGGTACTTTAGCCGCCAACAGCAGTGGCCGGCCCCGTTTCCTCGCAAGATCAAACGTCAGTTGCCGGGCTGCTCGAAGTAGTTCGGTGATGTGGCCGCGAAGTTCCCACTGACGCCCCACGGGCAAACAGGGAACATGGCGAGAGAAGTCGAGTTGCAAACCGTCCAGGTCGTACATCTCGGCTACTTCCCGTAGCGCCTTAATTGTATGTTCTCTCACCGCAGGCCGGGAAAAATCCCACAGTCCGTGCTTCCACCAGGGCGTTTTCAGAACCCAGTCGGGGTGTGCTTTCTTCAGCGGTGCAGCCTCGTCTTTCCAGGCTGCACCTGTTCCCTTGACATTCAAATCTACCTCGCTGAGACGATGATTCCAGAACACTTCCAATCCACGTTTTTTGAACGCGGTTATCTGCTCTTCAACAATGTCAATTCCTTTCGCTCGCCATTTCTGAAAGTTGGAGTTGCTCAACTGATCAAGAAATTTACTGGGGTAGAGCACCTGCCCCAGTCGTCCCATATCCAGAAAGATACTGTCGATTTGCGACCCCGGCTCATCGATGTAGGCACACCGATAGTCAATCCATTGTTGCAGATCGACGCCGTACAATGTTTGTGAATCGTACTGTACAACGATCCGCCGACGCCGATTGACTGCCTTTCGATGCTGGGCAGATGTCGCACACGCCCCGCGCGAGGGTCGAGCCAGCATTCCAGTTACGCCCGCAGCACATGTCTTCAAAGCCCGTCGACGGGAAACTTGCTTATGCGATCTGTACATCAAAGACCTTTCGCAGTAACCTTGTTGAAAAGAGTCTCTGCTTTCGAGGACATTATATACCTGCTATGGCTGGTTCATTTTAATTGCCAATACGAAGAAGGTATTCAAAGGCCAATTGTATTGGAAATTTTCGCAAGAAGCAAAGAAATTAACCGTTAGATCCATAGGGGAATCAGCCGGCTTTTCTTCTGTTTGCTCGTTGCTGTTCGCGATGAAGCTTGCGAATTCTACGGCGTTCTTTTTTACTCAATCCCTTCAGGTTGGAAGGATCGATACGCTCCGGTTCTGCTGTTTCAGTTTGAATATTGCCGGCGGTTTGTTGTTTCTCAGCCTGGTTCACGGGGCGATTCGATTTTTGCTGAACTTCAAGTTGCTGAGATTCGTGTGAGTTTGAATCTGTCTGTGCTTTGAGCCTGACTCGCGGTTTGCTCTTTTTGCGATTGGTTTCCACTTCTGGAGCGACCTCTTCGGAACCAGCGGATTCTTTCCTGTTTTGCTGGTCAGCTGCAATTTGACTAAACGGTTTCGATCTGGCAG
>WFOZ01000058.1 GCA_015487825.1 Planctomycetaceae bacterium | reverse complement strand
TTAATGTTTCTCGCAGTGGTTGATTCAATTGCGATCTTACCTTTTCTGTTTTTCTGAATGCCGAATCCTGTCCATTCGTCACTTTTATTGTAGAGAATTGCTCTTGGCAGGCAAACCTATCAGAATTTGACGCCCTCAGTCAGATTTGAATTCTTCGATGCATGCAATCTCCTCAAAGGCAATCAAGGGATAATATCTCAGGGAAAAATGAGAGATTTTCAATTCGCTCTTGAAGGATTTCGCAGGACAGACTACACAGTGACAAATCAGATGAACTCTGGTTCGCATCTCCCTCCAAACAGACCGTATTTGCCGTTTTATTGAGAGGGATCGTAAAATAACAATCTGGACATATACGTTAGTTTATGCCTTACGGGCATTTTATTTGGTGGAAAGCGTATACCGCTGACACACTCTCAAGGAAAGCAGTAAACATAATGGCGGATGATGCAGAAAAAAGTGAGCCAAAGCTCAGTAAAATGGAAGGTATTAAAGCCGGCAGTCACCAGTTGAGAGGGACGATCGCAGAGGAACTGGCAAATAACAAGCCAAATTTTGAAGGTGATGCGGCTCAATTATTGAAGTTTCACGGAACGTATCAGCAGGATGACCGGGAAAAGCGGAATCTTAAAGATGAGCAGGGGAACCGACTGGGCAAGGCTTACAGTTGCATGATCCGAATTTGCACCCCGGGCGGAAAATTGACGGCAGATCAATTTCTGGGGCAGCTCGATCTTTGTGATGCCTTTGGTGAAGGAACGATTCGGTTAACATCTCGCCAGGCGAGCCAGTTGCATGGCGTATTGAAAAAGAATTTGCGGGAAACAATCAACAAAATAAACAAGTTGCAACTTAACACCTATGCTGCCTGTGGGGATGTAAACCGCAACGTTATGTGTAATCCTGCCCCTTACAAAAACAATCAGATTCTCGAACAGATGCAGGCAACAACAGACGCCCTTGCAGTCCATTTGAAACCAAAATCGACCGGCTATTTTGAAATATGGGTTTCCGATAAAGAAGGAAACCGGGAAAATATCACTGAATTCCAACCTGTTGAAGAACCTATTTACGGTAAGGCTTATCTGCCTCGTAAATTCAAATTTGGTATTGCGCTGCCGGAAGATAATCATGTCGATATTATGGCACAGGATACAGGCCTGATTGGGATTGTTGAACAAGGTTCTATCGTTGGTTACAACTTCTACGTAGGAGGGGGAATGGGCCGGACTCCATCGGCTGCAAAAACGTTCCCCGCCATCGGAAAGCTGATGGCGTTTGTCCCTTACGATGAAGTTTGTGCTGTTGCAGAAGCAGTCGTTAAAGTTCAACGAGACTTTGGCAACCGCGAAGATCGCAAAGTGGCTCGGCTGAAATATCTGATTGCCAATTGGGGTGTCGAAAAATTCCGCAAGAAGGTCGAAGAATATTATGGCTCGCCGCTGGCTGATGCTCGCGATGCGGAAATCACCGGAGTCGATGACTACATGGGCTGGCGGGAGCAGGGTGATGGTAAATTGTTTGTCGGTCTGCAAATTGAAAATGGTCGCATCAAAGATGAAGGCGAATTGCGTATTAAAACCGGATTGCGGAAAGTGCTTGAAAAATTCAAAATGCCAATTCGTCTTACCGCATTACAATCGATGATTCTGTGTGATATCGCTCCGGCTGACAAAGACGAAATTTCACAGATGCTGGCTTCACATGGCATTCGACCAGCCGAAGATTATTCGCTTTCCCGGAAGTTTGCGATATCCTGTCCGGCTCTGCCGATGTGCGGGCTTTCGGTGACTGAATCGGAACGCGTCATGCCTGAATTTATGGATCAATTCGATGCAGAGTTGGAAAAACAGGGGCTTTCGGACGAAATCATCAGCGTCCATATGACTGGTTGCCCCAATGGATGTGCTCGCCCCTACACACCGGATATCGGTCTGGTAGGTCGTTCGGTCGGGAAGTATACCATCTTTTTGGGGGGTAACGCGCGAGGCACCAGACTTGCATTCATCTTTAAGGATAAGGTTCCATTCGATGAAATCGTGCCGCTACTTTCTCCGGTACTCAGTTTCTACAAACAACAGCGAGAACCGGGAGAAACATTCGGCGATTTCTGCGCTCGCATCGGGGAAGATGCACTGGTCAAACAATTCGCCGAAGCTGCCTGATCTCTTACAGGAAAACGAGGGACCAGATCAATTGCTTCGGTGAGAATGAATTAAGGAACAGTCCCGAAATAGTCGCCCTGTTTCAGCAGTGGCCGGGGGCACATGAAAGTGCCGAAGAATAATCGTGGTTCTTCCTCTATTTTAAGGGCTGAAGATTTGAAAAAGCCACGGATGAGCACAGATTTTCACGGATAAATTCTTCTACAGAAGCAAAACGGCAGCTTGAAAATTTACGCAAGGCACAAAAAAGAGTTCTTATTGATTCATTGTCTCTCGATGGGGACCGAAACCCTCGCCTTTAGGCGAAACCTTTAGGTACACTGCCAAGTATGGAAAACTATCGCAGTGGCGCACATACTCGTTATG
>WFOZ01000057.1 GCA_015487825.1 Planctomycetaceae bacterium | reverse complement strand
TTGCGAATCGCCACTGGAAAGCGCGCGTTGTTTTTTGTTTCAAATCATCCATGATTATTTTGACTGGCAAATCTTATTATTCTACGATTTGCAACTTACGGCGAGCCTCCCGCTCGCCGTTAATTTATTTCGTTTCAGGCTTTTAATATTCTTTCCCGATGGTCCGCCACGTCAACAGTGGCATTTCTGGTGTCGAGAACCATATTGGAATGTTTGACAATAAATTCATAATCGTAAGCAGAATGATCTGTTGCGATCAGCACACAATCCTGGGCGGTCAATATTTCAGGGCTCAGTTCAACACTTGCCATCTCCGGGAGATCGTGATGTCTCATCTTCGGCAATCTCGGCACATGCGGGTCGTTGTAGGAAAGCTCCGCTCCCCGTTTCAAGAGTTCTTCCATTAAAATAAACGATGGACTTTCCCGAGGGTCGTCTACATCTTTTTTGTAAGCGACACCCAGTAAAAGAATTTTACTTCCTTTAATCGGTTTACTTCGATCATTCAGGAATTCAGCAAGTCGTGTGATAACATACTCAGGCATGAAGGAGTTAACTTCGCCTGCCAGTTCAATGAAGCGTGTTGTCAGGCCCTGTTTACGAGCCAGCCAGGTCAGGTAGAACGGATCGATCGGGATACAATGCCCTCCTAAACCCGGCCCGGGATAAAAAGCCTGAAAGCCGAAGGGCTTTGTTTTGGCAGCATCGATTACTTCCCAGATATCGATCCCCATGCGGTCAAAGAGCATCTTGAGTTCATTAACCAGCGCGATGTTAACAGCCCGATAAGTGTTCTCCAGAATTTTACACGCCTCAGCAACTTCGCAACTTGAAACGGGAACGACCTGAACTATTGCCTGGGAATAGAGTGCCACAGCCAGCTCCAGGCTGACAGGATCGTGCCCGCCGACAACTTTGGGTATTCCAGCTGCAGTGAAATCGACATTTCCTGGATCTTCCCGTTCAGGACTGTAAGCCAGAAAGAAGTCCTGACCGACCTTTAATCCGGACTCTTCAAGAATCGGCAGCATCACGTCTCGAGTTGTCGTCGGGTAAGTTGTACTTTCCAGGACAATCAGCTGGCCGGGACGTAGCACCTTCGCAATAGAACGAGTCGTCTGTTCAACATATGTTAAATCAGGATCTCGACTGTCACTCAAAGGAGTTGGTACGCAAATAAGCAGTACATCCGGTTCCGATAGACGAGAAAGGTCAGCCGTTGCTTCAAATTGCCCCGCATCTCGCCAGCTCGAAACTTCTTCACTACTTATATGCTTGATGTAGCTTTGCCCCTGGTTCAGAGCTTCAATTTTAGAGGGGTCAACATCAAATCCGAGAGCTGTATATTTTTTATTAAAAAACGCACTGATCAAAGGCAGGCCGACATATCCCAGACCGATCACTCCAATCAGGCACTCTCTCTCAAGAACTTTTTGCTTCCATTCAGCTTGTATCGTCATGAAACTACTATTCGCTCCTGAATTGCCCAATGCCCGCTAATGGACAATCTTTTCGATATTTTCAGAGATGCATACACTCACAGTATTCGCATGAAAGGCCCCGAAACGCAAAACCTCTGCGAACTCGAAGCATCGTATCGATACAGTGAAATCTACGCAATACAGATTAAAACAGGAGGGCTTGGGACATAGCGGGAGTAGTGGCACATAGAGAGAACAGGACTTTTGTGTAATTTCGAGTCATTCGAGCCAGGACTTCACCTCGCCTGCACCGATAGCTGGTTCGTTTTTGTCGCAGATAGAACTCTCCACAGGCAGAATATTTCAAATTACTTCCGTTTGAATACTGCGAAAACTGTGTGGGCATAGCGGTTGTCGTAGGCTGCCGGGGAGTAGCGTAAGTGTCGCAACGATGTCAGCAGGGCGTTTCGGGGCTTTTCGACGACACGCAGATCGACCATTTCAAATTCTTTGGGATGAACCGATTCAAAAAAGTCAATCACCTGTGTAACATTGATAAACCATTTGTGCCTGTCAACCGGTTTCTCGTGAGGCAAGCCGTAATGGAGAATATCGCCCCGCCCTTTTTCCAGTTTCCCTCGCGCGCCACACCAGCAGTTAGGAAGTGAGACGATCACGTCCTGACTGCTGAGGCGGAACAATTCCTGATACATCGCGTGCAAATTGTTGAGATGTTCTAACACTTCGATACACATGACACAGTTGAACGAAGCATCTTCGAACGGAAGTTTTTCGCACTGTTCGAGATTGATCACCTGATCCGGGTTGCCAACGATATCGATTCCATAATACTGTTCATCGGGCAGCAGTTCCCGCAGCGGAGCTTCGTAGCAGCCGACATCAAGAATTTTGTTTTTCAGGATTGAACCAAACTGCTCAAGTACATATTGACTGCGAGCCGGACGTGTTTTGAAAGAAGCGAAATCTTTAGTTGTTTTCATTTGAGCCAGCTCATCCCATTTGAGGAAAATCGCAATGTGGTGCCATATCAGGCGTTAAATTGAGGTTTTAGTGGTTCGTACTGCGTTGTCGTAACATCGTCTTGCACCGACCCAACGTTTTAAGATTGACAATGTGCTGCGACTATAGATAAAGCATGAAAATACCGTCAAGGGCATGTTCTGTACGCAATTTCCGGATGAGCCTTATATCTGATGTGCTTCACAATTCCGAATAGTGAGAGGGGGTTTCCATGTTTGAGAGAATGTCGAATGGCTGGGCGCTGACCCGGCAGAGTTGGCGAGTATTGATGCTCGATAAAGAATTGCTTCTGTTTCCGTTGATCAGCGGGTTCTGCTGCCTGCTGGTTCTGGGAAGTTTCGCTGCCCCGCTGTATGGGACCGGATATTTTGAGACAGTGATGAATGACGGGCAGATCGATCAGGAAGCATTGGATAATCCGCTTGTTTACGTTGTTTTGTTCGCATTTTATTTTGTGAATTACTTTGTGATTATCTTCTTCAATTCTGCGTTAATTGCGTGCGCGATCATTCGATTCCAGGGAGGCAACCCGACACTTTCCGATGGATTATCTGCTGCAAGTAAACGGCTGCCTCAAATTGTTGCCTGGGCGTTGGTTTCTGCCACCGTGGGGCTGATTCTCAAAATTATTGAATCTCGATCGAAAAAGGTCGGCCAAATTGTCGCGGGGCTTCTGGGGGCGGTCTGGTCGATTGCAACTTATTTTGTTGTTCCGGTGCTCGTTGTTGAAAAAGCAGGCCCGGTTGATGCATTCAAACGGTCGACTTCGATTCTGCGAAAAAGCTGGGGCGAAGCGTTGGTCAGTAATTTTGGGATCGGCCTGCTGACATTCATCCCCACTTTTCTTGCATTTCTTGTTTTGGCGGGCGGAATTTTTGCAATCGTAACTGAAAAAGTTGTTCTGGGCGTTCTTCTTATTGTTTGCGCACTGTTCTCGATCCTGCTGATTTCTTTAATTTCCGCAACGCTCAACAGCATTGTCATCGCGGCTTTGTACCTGTTTGCAGCTCAAGGGAAAGTTCCTGAACAGATGGATCGATCATTGTTGGAAAATGCTTTTGCCAATCGTGGATAAGTGGATAACCGCCCCTGCGATCCCTTTTGATCGAACTTGTTATTCGCTTCTTTCATGCCTAGAATCTCCACGGGCAGGAAAGTCAGAAGAATAACAGGTTTTATCGAGCGGGAAGCATCCTATGCAAAAGCTGATCGAGGGAATTCACCGATTCCAGAAGAAAAATTTTCGGCCGCTGCAAGGATTGTTTGAGCAGTTATCCAAAGAACAGAATCCGGAAACTCTTTTCATTACCTGTTCAGACTCTCGTATCGATCCCAGCTTAATTACTCAGACACAGCCGGGAGAGTTGTTTATTCTGCGTAACGCCGGCAACATCGTGCCGCCACACGGTGCGGCAAATGGTGGCGAGGCTGCAACGATCGACTTTGCGGTCACAGCCCTGGGTGTGAAAGATATCATTATCTGTGGGCATTCCCATTGCGGGGCGATGAGGGGGCTACTGCAACCGGAATTGACAAAATGCTGCCCTGCGATGACATCATGGCTCTCTCACGCAGAAACAACACACCGCATTGTTGTAGATAATTATGGAGACCTCGAAGAAGAAAAACTGCTAACCGCGACTGTTGAAGAAAACGTGCTGGTTCAATTAGAAAACCTGCGAACTCTTCCGGCTGTTGCCTCTCGACTTGTCAAGGGTGATCTGCATTTGCATGGCTGGGTCTATAAGATTGAAACCGGCGAAGTCTTTGCTTACGATTTGACAAACGCCCAGTTTGTTCCTCTGGCAAAATACCATTATTCACAGGAGGAATCTGCAGCGCGGCGCAGGACGGCCTCTACAATTTGAGCTTCACCAGAACTGAACCGAAAAGAGACAGAAGTGAGCAATCAAGCCAGACGGGATTATTGGCAGGAAGCGTTTGCTCTTCAAGGTTCTATTACTCCCCATGTCTGTTGGAATGTTTTGCTTTTCGGGTTGTTTGCAAGTTGCATCTGGGGTTTGACATTACTGACAGAGCATTACACGGGAATGCATTTGAGGCTGGAAATACTTCCCTTTGAAATTGCCGGTGTTGCGTTAGGGTTACTGCTTGTCCTGAGAACAAACGCCGGATACGATCGCTGGTGGGAAGCACGAAAACTGTGGGGCGGAATTGTCAATCAATCCCGTAATGTTGCAATCAGTGCGTTGGCGTACGGTCCGCGCAACCGCGAATGGCAAAGCAGTTTTATCCATTGGACCGCATGTTTTTCGCATGTCGCCAGATGCAGTTTGAGAAGCGAACTGGCATCGCAGGAAACGAGCCTGCTCGTTGGTCCCGAAAATTCCGAACTGATCGCAAAGTCAGAACATATGCCAAGTTTCGTTTCGTTGAAACTGGCCCTGCTTTTGCATCAGGCATCAACCGAAATGAATATGGATAAATTTTCGTTCCTGCAGATCGATAAACAAAGAGCCTCTTTGATTGATCATATTGGAGCATGCGAACGGATTGCTCAATCGCCACTGCCGCTCGTTTACTCCATCAAAATACGACGCTACGTGACACTGTTCCTTCTTCTGCTCCCTTTCGCTTTGCTGTACCGACTTGACAACGACTGGCTTGTCCCGTTGATCACGATGCTTGTTGCTAACCCGCTTCTTTCGCTCGATTTAATTGGAGTCGAACTTCAAAATCCGTTCCAGAAACAAAACCTGGATCATCTCCCGCTGGATGCTCTTTCTGATAAAATTGAAGGGAACCTGAAGGGGTTGCTGGCAACGGACCTTTCAGAATTGGACGGATCGCATTGATACCGGTAACCGCAGCGATTTTTCAAAATGTGACAGAGTTGCTTTATTCTTGAGGGTCTTTGTGCCTCATAAATCAAACTGCCTCAACAGGTTTACGAGTTGTTCGCTCGGCATACAAAATGCCTGCGATTACTGCGACGCATAAAGCAAGCCAGGCCAGTCCGCCGGGCAACAAAGTGAAGCCGAGAAGGCCAATCAACACCAGTGACGCAAAAAGTTTCGGCAGGTTATTTCCCGCAGCAAACTTTTTCATCGAGCCGAGTAACCACAACAAAATTACCGCATTGACAACTGCCCAGGCGATGCCCAGAATTTTGCTGATTAAATCCCGAGAATAAACTTCAACAACAAGTTTCGGCTTCCCTTCCACTTTGGAAAAGACGATCGATTGATCAAAACTCGGCAACTCAATCGGCAGCGAAAGCCCCCCTGTTGCAGTCCATTTTCCAGAAGTCGCTTCGTTTGATGTTGTCTGTGAAAGAAGTGCATCAGGACCTTTTAATCCGTTACTTCCCTGGATAATTGCGAAGTTACCGTTTATATCTGAAACGATATTCATTCCACCATTACCACTTATCGTGTTGCCAAAAGAACCACCTCCACCTCCAGCCGCTGAGTAATTCGGGGAGGCCTGCTCATTGCTTACGCCGTCGCTATCTTTATCCATTTTGGATCCTAGTCCCACATCCCCATTGCCAGAGAACACCATGAGATCGCCATCGTGGAAGTGTAACCTGACATGCGCTTCGTTTATTGGTTTTTGATTAGACGAATCATTATAGAAAAATGAATTCTGTTTGCGGTTCTCTTCCAGCAGCGATTTTCGATCCAATGACCGTTTTTGTGGAGCCGCTTTTCCTTTGCGACGCAGCTTGGAAGATTCAGCCGGCTTCTTTTCTTTTCTTCCCTCATTAATTTGCGGCGCATTAATTCGCGGTGCAGGCGTTTGTTGAGGTGCAATCTGAATCCCGCGGGTAACGCCCTGTTGTTGCTCGCCAAATTGAATGCCCGAAGCAGTATTGCCTTGAAGGATGGCATCGTTGTTTAATTTAATGAACCCTCTCCCGCGTGATTGTGATGGTACATCACTTTGAGATTGCGGGGCTTCTTTTTCAAACTTATTGATGTTCTCGGTCGCTTCTTCGATCACCTGCTGCTGTTGTTTGATTTCAAGAGAAAGAGTTTCACCGTTCGTCCCGTCGGAATACGCATCTACGGGTATCTCATTCAGTTTCTTCTGGAGTTTTCGCAAATTGATAGCTGCCTTTGAACGTCTGCCGTAAGAGTTCCTACTGCTGCTCAATATGCGGGAAAGATCACTCAGTTCCTGCAAACTGCTTTTGAGTGAAACCTGTGTTGCTTCCTGACGGCTCGAAAGATTCATATTACTTTGGTCACTGGGACGAATCGCGATATCATCGGGGGTACTCAATTCCCACGTTGTATACATCACTGGAATGCCGAATTCTTTGGAATCTTCGGGCGACAAAATAGACGGACTCGGCAGCGAAACTTTTTTCAATCCCCATCTTGCTAATAAAGGTGCATTCAATTTACCTTGCAGAACAATTCGAACTTCAATTGCCAGATCAACATCGGAAGCCGGAGGCAACGGCACGAGATTGATTTCCCGCTTCCCAATATTCTGACGCAGCGCCTTGGAAGGACGATCCGCAACGATCACCGAAAGCAGTTCTGCATCTTTCGGGAGCAACACCGGCAAAAATTGACGCCGGCGATTTTTCACTCGGTATTTGGCCACTGTTCGCCAACTGCCACTTTCATCGATCACTGTTTTCAATTGAGCCAGCGTGATTGTCGCGGGCGGCGATTGCTGTTTCCCTCGCTTTTTCAATTCCCAACTTGGCACCACTTGATCGGTCACGCGAATAATTTCCATCGCCTGCTGCAGCAGTGGTCCCGGGATTTTAATTGGCAACTCTTTT
>WFOZ01000056.1 GCA_015487825.1 Planctomycetaceae bacterium | reverse complement strand
TGTTGTTGCTGGCTCCCGGTCCGAATGGTGCACTGAAAGTGATCAGCCGGCAGGGGATTTCACTTCAGGCGGGGACGGAAACGATCTGGCAGGAGCATGAACTTCGTCTTGCCCAGGCTGCTTACGAGACCGACCTGCCGACCTGTCTTGGTGCCAGCGAACTGGCGGCGTTGAATGTCGATTCACTGATTGGATCTGCATTGACGGTTCCGCTGTTTCAACAGGAACGGCTGATCGGTATTCTTTGCATGACGCGCAGAGATCGAGGGACATTCTCAAAAATGCAGGTAAATCTTGCTCGCTGGGCAGCTGATTTTCTGGCGGAAACGTTACTTCGAGTTCTCGATCGGGTTGAAGTCGAACGTAAAGCGAATATGGATGGCCTGACTGAATTGGCAAATCGCAGAACTTTCGATTTGAAAATCAGGCAGGAACTTGCACACACCAGAGAATCCGGAGCAACCTGTTCTCTCTGTTTGCTCGACCTGGATCATTTCAAGGCTGTTAACGATCATCATGGTCACCAGGCTGGTGATGAAGTCCTCAGGCAATTTGCCAGAATTTTGGAATCAGAATCGAAAAAAGTTCGATCAACAGATTGCCCCTTAGTGGCCCGCTACGGCGGTGAGGAGATGGCAATTTTACTTCCCGGAGTTGGGCTGGAAGGTGCAATTCGTATCGGTGAATCGATCCGCCACGCTGCCAGCCAGATGGTCATCTTGCATAACCAGCAGCGAATTCGTGTGACGGTCAGTATTGGTGTTGCCAGCTCTCCCCGTCATGCGACCACAGCCGAAGCACTCATCGAAGCGGCTGATCAGGCTTTATATCAAGCAAAAAGCGAAGGACGAAATGCCGTCCGTGCTGCTCAGATTGATACCGATGCTGTTGGTACAAATCGAGATTTCAATCAGGAATCGTTGTCACGGTAAGTCTTTGCTGGTCCGCTGTATTAGCGAATTCCGTTCAACCATGCCAGATGAGAACGATTCCCAATGACAAATTACGTCTGGGAGTTTACAATCGGCCCGGATATTCTCCTTCCAGATAAAATATGCGATGTGGACACGCAGAGCATACTATCGGCAAAATGGGAAAATTGACGTGAACCGGGCCGGATTTGAATCGTTCATTATTAAACACTTTCTATAACCCCGCGAGTATAAACCGAACTCTTTATGCAAAAACGACTTTATAAATCTCCCTGGGTGGCCATTCCCGGAGTATTGATTTTGCTGGGACTGGGCTTCAGTGTACAGCGTTTGTTTGGAACAGCAGAATCCAATACTTCAAATATCAAACTTCAATCAACAATTTCTGAACAAGAATCTGTTCCTGAAAGCGAAGCCCTTTTATCGACAAAGCCTGTTGAAGAAGTAAATCTGAAAGAGATGAATACTGAGCAGGTCAAACAGCTTGTGACCGGATTCTGGAGCTCAAAATATTACGGAATCCGCCATCTGGTTATCAGAGAAGATGGTACTGCGACAATATACTATCAACCCAATATGCTGGCTCAGTTTCTGATGGGTGGTCAATTGACAATCCATTACGAGTGGGAATACGACCGCGAAAAGACGCAGGTTGTCTTTAAGGCCACCGAAGGTTATCCGCAGAAAAGCTACGAATACGTTCTCAATAAATGGGGAGCCAATCAACGCCAGACGGTTCTGGAAGCAACCGACCAAAATTTGCTTTTACTTGATGGCGATGAAAAAACAGAACACGACTGGCGACGGATAGAGGCAATACCTGAAAAAATAATTAAAATATTTCAGATTACAGAAGACTAATGCCCGAAATTACGATTGCTCACCAAATTCGTCGGGCATACGTCCGACATCAACGATGCTGCAGGCCAGAATTGGTTTAATGCCCATTTCGTTGGCGGCATCAAAAAGTTCCTGATTTTCACTCCCCGGATTGAACCAGACTTCTTCTGCATTGGTTGCTGCGATTTCGGGAAGTAGTTTGAGACCAATCTGTGGCGGAAGATAAACACTGATGCGATTCAGGTGATCCACCGGAACTTCGGCCAGCGATTTATAACAGGTCAGCCCTTCAATCGTCTCCTCTTTCGGGTTGATCGGAAAAACCTGATACCCCTGTGCCAGATGCGCCCGTACCGATTTGTTGCCATACTTTTTTCGATCATTGCTCGCACCAAGAATTGCCACGGTTGGTTTTGTCTCCACGTTATTTCTTTCTCTCCAACAGCTGCGCCAGTTTTATGGTTTACTGTCATCAGGGTATCGAATGGAACAAAAAGGTTCCACTGATGGAGTTTCCTTTATTGCCTCAGTAGCTTTTGTTTTTACATATGATACGCTCATGCAAACAAGCATTCAGTTAAACCAAGTGCAGGAGACAATAATGGGCAGGCTATGTTGCTTCATTTTCATGATAATGGTTCTCGGCTGTTCAGAAAGCAGGGAGGCAGATCAGGCTTCACCTTCATCTGAAACAGTTGATCCGACAGGCAAATCGGAACGCAAGCGTGTTTTGGATACCTCTCTTGCTA
>WFOZ01000055.1 GCA_015487825.1 Planctomycetaceae bacterium | reverse complement strand
CTTTATCTCTCGAAACAGAGAGAATCATCGTGAGTGGTTTCCCGGGAAAAGCCTGAGAAGCCGTTTCTAAAACGGATTCAAGTGAAGCTTCGTTGTGTGCAGAATCAGCCACGAAGATCGGATTTTCTGCCAGGATTTCAAAACGCAGTGGAAGCGGGGATTCAAGTATTGCCTGCTGAATGACTTCATCGGGTATTTCGTAATTCTGATTTCTCAACTGGTGAACAATGGCGACGGCGATGGAAGCATTTTGAGCAATCGCAAGCCCCGGCTGTTTCAGTAAAACATCAACCGACTTCGATCCGGAACTGAACAACACCTGCTGAGTTCGTTTGCTGTTGTCCCACGCTTTTTCAATTCGATGACAAAAATCTCTTCCTGCCTGCTGGACAGGAGAGTCAACTTGTCGAGCGGTATCAAAAATAACTCGCTGTGCGTTTGGCTCTGTTACTCCACAAACCAGAGGAATGCCGGGCTTGAGAATGCCGGCTTTTTCACGAGCGATCTGTTCAAGGCTCTCTCCCAGAATTCGAGTATGATCGCGGGAGATACTTGTAATTGCAGTTACAACCGGATCACAAAATATCGTTGAATCAAGCCGCCCTCCCAGACCAACTTCCAATACAACAATATCAACCTGCTCTTCCAGGAAATAATTCCAGGCGATCGCGTTGATAATCTCAAAAAAAGTCGCCTTCAAACCGGAATCATTCCGGTCCAGTTCGTCAACCAGAGGCATCAGAAAGTTGACCAGCCTGGTGAAGCGTTGCGGCGTCGGCATCTGAAAATTCACCTGGAATCGTTCTTCAACGCGATACATATGAGGCGAAGTAAACAACCCGACACGATAGCCCGCCTCCTGAAGAATCTTCGCAACCAGCGTACAGGTTGTTCCTTTTCCCTTTGTTCCTGCAACATGAACAGCAGGTATTTTTTTGTGTGGATTATCCAATGCAGCAAGCAGCCGCTTCATGCGCTCCAGTTTGAAATCGCCACTCGAATATCCCCCAGGCCCTGCTGTGCCCAGTGACTCAAAATTGATTCGCTGGTAAAGGGCATCGACAGCTTGTGTATAACTTGAAAACATAGTTGATAATTACATACTACTAATGGTCAGTTTGTTTGCGTGTTGCGCGAATTTCAAATTAGAATACGGCTACCAATACAAACCTGCCGTGCAGGGTATTCAGAAATAGTAAAGGATAGTCCTGAAATAACTTCCCTATTTTATTGAGTTCATTTTGTAGGGTGCGTTAAGACGCACCCTACGTTAAACCGGGAACTTATTTCGAGGCTGTTCCTGAAGATTTCACTCCATCACTCCCGGTTGTAGAAATCTGCTCCTGTTTCAAAAGTGAAATTCAAAGCTGAATTTTGAGTATTCTCTCTCTGTTTTCAAAATATACAGTATTTAACCTCTTACGTCATCAGGCAGCACGATGCGCTGATGATGCCTGCTCGCATCAATGGCGATGCCATTAATCAACATGCTCTGATGCCCGATGTTTCAAAACGGTAATTCCGTCTCAGGCCAACATGATTTGTTCGGAATATTTCGAACTTCAACGAATCTTTTCGCCATGCTTATCGGCAGATAATACGGTTTCGTACCACTGACGGTTAATTTCTTTGCGAAGTGTGCGAATTTCAAAAAGAATTGATTTTGGCTACAGCTGTCAAAACAGACCAGACGTGCCAGGTGATCGCTCGTTTTTCACTGATCGATAGATCTCCCGGCGGTCACATTTTCCGCTCATTTTTCTAAAGGCTACCGATTATGATATCTACTGCTGAGTTAGCAACATCGCAGGAATCTGTTAGAAAAAAACATACTCCCTTCAATGGGGACAGCAACGTATCGGATCAATTCTGCGAATCGACTTTGGAAAGTTCCCGCAAAGGTGCCATCTGGATCAAAGAAGGCATCTCTGCAGAGAGGCGATCCCGATTACGTTCTCGCACTGCATTTGAAGTCGAAGTTTGTCCGCTTGACGAAGAGTTGGAGCCTGTAGGAAGTCCTCAGCAGGCGACGATCCTGAATTACAGCGAAGAAGGAGTCTGCCTGGAACATGACAGCCTGATCCCCGAGCAATACGTTTCGCTGACCTGGAGCGACTCCCATCACCATCAGCACGTTGCTGTGGTAAGACTGAAATGGTGTCGGTCAACAGAGGATCATAAAATCCTCAGTGGCGGTCGAGTTTGCAGCATGGAAACCTTCTCTTGAGTAGAGTAGTTGAAAAGCTGCATGCAAATACCACCGCAAGGCTGAGAAAGAGCGAATTAGTGCAGGGAACGAAAACGCAAAGCAATTTCTTTCAGATACTGCTTCAGCTCCATTTTGTGTGCCTTGGATAATGATTTTAATAATGCACTTGAAGCGGCCAGTTCTCCTTTTTCAACTCGGCGAAGATTTCGGGCTGTTACTCCTTGGATATCAGTTTGTTTCAGCTCATTTTCAATACGTAGCTGTTTAATTGCTGCTCCATAGTTACGATTATATTCCTGATTTTTTTGCTTTGCTCGAAGCAGCGCCATAGGATCGACCAGGTGCTGGAATTGCTCGAACCCAAGATGGACATCTGCATGTGACCAATATAAAAAACTTCCATCTTCATCAATCTCAAATGCTCGGATTTTTTCCGGTTTACTGCCGATTTTGCTTTCTAATTTTTCAAGTGGAATTCGCATTCGATGAAATGAAGGAGAAAGGAGAACCAGATCAGCTCCTTCAATCCATGCATCAACAATCCGGTAATTTGCATCTGAGGAATAACTGCCTGTTAAAAATCGAGAAATGATCGCTTCAATCTTCTCACCAGATTTCTCATGAGCTAAATGCAGTTTTTGCGGGGTTCTCACATTCAGCTTCAGCAGCTTATCAGGAATTGCTTCGCAGGGAAGATCTTCAGGAAAGAGGACATATTTTACATTAGTCCCCAATGCCATTTTATTTAGTGAACAGACAAGTTGGTCTTCAAGGCAAGAGATAACAACAGTTGAACCATAATCCGCTTCAGTATGCCGGGAATGGCCCCGGCTCCATTGTTCAATTGTTTTAAGATCAAATCGTTTACGTTCCCGGTTTGGTAATCGACCAATTGAAGCTTTGCAAAACAAGCGGTATCTATCGTTCGCTACTGCGACGCGCACGCGATTCACCTGCGAAGAGCCTCGTTTCTTATTCAGTTGCCCCGATTGCTTCATACTATTTGTCATATTCAATTACCTCGGATTTGCTCCCATTGTGTCAGAAGGGCAATGCGATGGTCCTCAGCCAGATCACAAATCTCTTTCAGGACTTTCCCGGAGATTCTTTTATTACTCCATTTGATCAAAACCATTTCGTCTTTATCGAGCATAAAACGAACTCTCACTTCCCATTCCCCACTTTTCTTGACATGAAAGTGAGCCGGGGCATGATCATCAGAGTAGAACCAGATTTTTAATCCCTCAATTTGAAATGCAGTTACGTTTGCCATTTCATACTAACTCCAACCGGACATTTATCAATGCGAACTTGTTATTTTAAGTCCTATTTATGATAGCCAAATAGCCTTGGGTGCGGTAACTTCAGTTATATAAAAGAGTTACGTTGGCAGTTTGTTTGAGGGCAATCCATTTACGTCCTACTCCACAGTCACACTTTTGGCGAGGTTTCTCGGACGGTCGACATTGCACTTTCTTAATAGTGCGATGTGATAAGAGAGTAGTTGTAGCGGGATCGAAGTAACCAGTGGCTGCAGATATTCTTCGACATCGGGGACGTAAATGACATCGTCAGCCAGTTCTGCGATTTTCTCATCTCCTTCACAGGCTATCGCGATAACCGGTCCCTTGCGTGCTTTGACTTCTTCAAGGTTACTGATCACTTTGGGATAGATGCCACATTTGGGAACGACAAACACAGAAGGTGTTTTATCATCAACCAACGCCAGTGGGCCATGTTTCATTTCTGCGGCGGGGTAACCTTCTGCATGAATGTAACTGATTTCCTTCAACTTCAACGCACCTTCAAGAGCGACCGGAAAGTTGTATAATCGCCCCAGGTAGAGGAAGTTATTATTATTGGAATACTTCTCTGCAACATACTTAACCATTTCGTGGCACTTTAATGTTTGTTCCATCAACTCAGGCATTGCCTGTAAGCGACGAATCATGCGTTTGCCTGCCGGGTAGGAAAGATGCCTCATTCGCCCAAAAAACAATGCCAGCAGAGTGAGAACAGTTACTTGTGACGTAAAGGCTTTTGTGGAGGCGACACCGATTTCGGGCCCGGCATGTAAATAGATCCCCCCATCTGCTTCGCGGGCAATCGTGGAACCAACGACGTTACAAATTGCGAGTGTCGGATGCCCTTTGCGTTTACATTCACGCATCGCTGCGAGAGTATCAGCCGTTTCACCCGATTGTGTAATCGCGAATATCATTGTGTTTTCCGACATCGGCGGGTTTCGATACCGCAGTTCGCTGGCGTATTCGACTTCAGTCGGAATGCGAGCAAATTCTTCGAGCAGGTACTCTCCAACCAACCCGGCATGCCAACTCGTGCCGCAGGCTGTCAGAACGATG
>WFOZ01000054.1 GCA_015487825.1 Planctomycetaceae bacterium | reverse complement strand
CGATCATGGCTTTGCTCCCGTTTTGCAAACGATCAATCCGAATGTGCATTTCATGAATTCCGGTCTGATCACATTAGATTCCAAAAAGAAAATCGAGACTCGCAAGGCGTGGTGCCACAGCAATGGCGGGTCGGCTGGCATCTACATTCTGGATGAAGAAAACAAAGAAACGATCCGAAAAGAGTTACTTGCTTCGTTAGCAAAAATCGAAGGGGTAGATCGTGTCCTTGATGTCAAAGACTTCATGAAGTACGGCTTGCCTGACCCGAAAGAAAATCCTCAGCAAGCCGACCTGATGCTCTCTGCAAAATCGGGGTACACGTTTTCGAATAGTCACACCGCTGGAACGGTTGTTAATCCTCCTTCGAAAACCCGGCGAGGGACGCATGGGCATTTGCCGGATCAACGATACATGCACGCAACGTTAATTATGGCAGGGGCAGGAATCAAACCGGGAGCAAAAATTAAAGTCGCCTCTTCGTTAGATGTCGCTCCGACGGCTGCCAAACTTCTTGAAATAGAAATGCCGACCGCCGAAGGCCGCGTGCTGAATGAGTTTCTGGTTCCCTAGAATTACGAGTTTATGCCCCAACACAACGTAGTTCAGGCATTATAATCATGCATACTACGATTCAAGGATGATTAATGGTTTTGTGGCTGCTACAAAATGTCTTGCCTTTATTCCAGCAAGTCGGCTTGCATACTTCGGGGGATTCGCGTGTTTATTTAACCGCACGGATCGCGATGGCAAGTGTCACTTCATTTCTATTTGCGTTGCTTCTCGGCCCGTTTGCAATTTCTTTTTTGAAAAAGAGATTCCGGGAAAAAGTAGTCAGTTCGTCGCCTACTTTGGATAAATTGCATCAGGGAAAAAACGAGACTCCAACGATGGGAGGCTTGTTTATTGTTTCAGCTGTTGTGCTTTCCATGATTGTCTGGGGGAATCTGGCTAATCATTATGTGCAACTGGGGCTGTTTCTCACAATCAGTTTTGCGATGCTGGGGGCTGTTGACGACTGGCAGAAACTGAATTCCAGCACAAAAGGAATGACCGCACGAACGAAATTTATGATACAGTGGATACTTGCGATTCTGGCCGGGTTGCCTCTGTATCAACATCAACTGAATATTCCATTGGGAACAGAATTGATTTTCCCTATCGGCAATGTGGCCATTCCGATTGGTATCGGTTTTATCGTCTGGACCGGCCTGGTATTGGTGAGCACATCCAACGCAGTAAACCTGACTGACGGCTTGGATGGACTGGCGGCAGGTTGTACTATTTTTGCTGGAGGGGCCTTGATTGCATTAACCTATCTGGCTGGACACAAAATCCTTGCGGAATATCTGGCCATACCGTATATCCCCGGCTCGGGAGAAGTGGGAGTCCTGCTCGGCTCACTGGTTGGGGCGATGCTGGGCTTTCTGTGGTATAATTGCTATCCGGCTCAGGTCTTCATGGGAGATACCGGTTCTTTGCCAATAGGTGTCATCCTTGGCTTTTCCGCACTGGTTACCAGACAGGAGTTTTTGCTGGTGATCATCGGCGGGATTTTTGTCATTGAAACACTTTCTGTAATTCTACAGATTGGGTCGTACCGCCTCACAGGCAAACGAGTGTTGAAATGCAGTCCGCTACATAACCACTTTGTCCTTTCGGGTGACCATGAAATTAAAGTCGTCATCCGTTTCTGGATCTGTGCTGCTCTGTTAGCGATTCTGTCTCTGGCAAGTCTGAAAATTCTTTAGATAAAAAAGAGTCTGTCTTCCGGAGAGACCGCGCCGCCTGTGAGATTGATTATCACCTCAACAAGTCGCTAGAATATTCCAACAGTACGAACCGATAACGGAAGCCCTTCGGCAGAATTTGTTGCAGCAATCAATTACCGGATCGTTTACAATCGGCTCGCCTGAATAAATCCAGCTGGACTGTCACATTCTTATGAAGAAAGTAGATTGAATGATTTTTCCTAAACAATTAGCCGTTTGTCTGATGATCGTGGGTGCCATCTTACCTGCAGGTTTTTCTTGTGCAGGGGAGAAAGCCGATGATGGAAAATTGCGAATCATCTGTTTCGGAGCACATCCGGATGATGCCGAATATCGATGTGGCGGTGTTGGTGCCATGTGGGCAAAGCTGGGACACCATGTAAAACTGGTTTCTGTCACCAATGGAGATATCGGCCACTGGAACATGTCTGGCGGGGCACTTGCCAAACGCAGAACTGCTGAGTCGGCCGAAGTTGCCAAGAGGCTGGGTGTCACCTCTGAAGTTCTTGACATTCACGATGGCGAACTGATGCCGACCTTGGAAAACCGTCGCACAATTACCCGATTGATTCGTGACTGGAAGGCAGATATTGTAATTGCACATCGCCCCTGGGATTATCACCCCGATCATCGGTATGTGGGTGTTCTTGTTCAGGATGCTGCGTTTATGGTAACGGTCCCCTTCTTTTGCCCCGATACCCCTGCATTAAAAAAGAACCCCGTGTTTCTTTATGCGAGCGATCGATTCAAAAAGCCCTATCCGTTTGAAGCAGACATCGCTGTTTCAATCGATGATGTCTTTGAGAAGAAAGTCGAAGCACTGACCGCCCTGGAATCGCAAATTTTTGAAGGTGGTGCCCTGAGTAATGCAGAGCGAATGGCAAAGTCTCCCCCTGCTTCACAGCCTGAACTGCGTAAGGCGTTTGTGAGAAAAGGCTGGGAACGACGCGCTGGTGCTGAGGCCAATAAATACCGGGCAGCACTGGTTAAATGGTACGGAGATGAGCGTGGTAAAAAAGTGAAATACGCAGAAGCATTCGAAATTTGTGAATACGGTCGCCAGCCGAGCGCAGCGGATATTAAGAAATTGTTCCCATTCTTTGATGAGAAGAAATAAGGCTCAGCCCAGGTAGACGCACTTTTTCACGGACCGGTTGAGAATAAGGAACAGTCCCGAAATCACTTCCCGTTTGCAGGGACTGCTCCTCATACAACGATGAAAGGAACCATGATCTACTAGCGCCCGAGGGCTGGTGAATAATCCGGGGTAGAAGCTGTGAATTGGAAAGAGGGAACTCAGAGCGTGCAAATGTTGCATAAGCGGCCTGAAACGGGTCTGCTCTTGACCAATCTACAGAATTTGAGAGAATGCAGCCGATTTGATACAGGCAGGGATGCCTCCACTGCTTATGGTCTCTCTCAGAAATGCCACTTGTCAGGGATGACGTTTGAGAATGAGTCTTACCAATAGCCCTTCTGCAATTGTTTTGCACAGCATTCGAAGTTTACTTCCTTCAGCCAGTTTTGTTGGTTGCGGTGATTTACTGTTTCAACGTATTTCATCTCACTCGAAACAGTGCGAGCCCGGTACGCTTTTTGTAGCTATTGCAGGTGAAAGTCATAATGGTCACGACTACATTCAGGAGGCGATCAGCCGTGGTGCCTGTGGTGTTTTAACTTCCATACCTCTTGTTGGTGTGGAAGTGCCTCAATGCGTCGTTTCTGATGTTCGGCGTTGTTACGGTTGGTTGTGCCAGTACCTGGCGGGTCAGCCTGCAAATTCACTGGATATTCTGGGAATAACCGGAACCAATGGAAAAACAACCATCAGTTGGATGTTACGGTCTATTCTGAAAGCAGCTTCGAAAAACAGTGGACTGCTTGGAACAATTGAATACGACGACTCTGCCAACAAGCCGACAACGGCAAAAATGACCACTCCCGATGCCAATATTATTGCGGACTGGTTATCGAGAATGACGCGACAGTCTGCAAGCCATGCCGTGATGGAAGTTTCCAGCCATGCTCTGGAACAGAAGCGTATCGCCGGAGTTTCGTTGCGAGCAGCAGTTATCTCCAACATCTCGCATGATCACCTCGATTATCATGGTGATATGAACTCTTATATGCTTGCCAAAAGTATGATACAGGATTTCTGCCGCCCGGACGCAGACTTTATCATCAATGGAGATGACCTCCTGATTCAGGAGGCTTTGAAGTTACGATGCAGTTCTTTAGAGCCGGTTACCGTTGGTTTTTCGAGCGGAAATAACTTTCAGGTTTCTATTATCGAACAGTCGTCGCGTCAAAGCCGATTTGAAATCTGCCTTGATGCAGAAACAATGGAAATAGTTGTCCCGCTGCCAGGTAGGCACAACATAATGAATGCAGCCCTGGCGGCTGCGACGGCTTCGAAAATCGGTATCGATTGTGAAGACATTCAGAGCGGAATTGAGCATGGATGCCTGCCTCCCGGACGAATGGAACGGATTTCTCTGGGGCAAAGTTTTGATTGTTTTATAGATTATGCACATACACCTGATGCCATTGAAAACATTATTAAAACAGTTAAGCCGCTTACATCCGGACGATTAATCTGTCTGTTCGGTGCAGGAGGGAACCGGGATCGCGAGAAACGTCCACTCATGGCACAGGCAGCCCGACTGGCTGATGTTATCGTGTTGACCGGTGATAATTCTCGTGGAGAACCGATACAGCAGATAATGAATGACCTCTGCCAGGGCTTTCCGGAAAACAAGGGGCCGGATATTATTGAAGAAGATCGAGCAACTGCAATTCAATGGGCCATTAACAACGCACAAGCGGGTGATTGCGTTCTGCTTTTAGGCAAAGGGCATGAAACAGGTCAGGAAATAAACGGAACGATTCATCCGTTTCATGATCGAAACGAAGTTCTTAACGCTCTGAGGATAAAGCTTTCCCGTTCAAACAACACCAGAGCTAAAGTCTCCGCATAATGTTTCCGCTTACCTTTTCGCAACTGACTCGTGTTACCGGAGGAGAACTGAACAGTTCTGCCAGCGTTGAAGCCGTTTCTGTAGAAAGTATTTCCACTGATACTCGCTCTCTTCGGCCAGGAGATTTGTTTATTGCACTGCAGGGTGGGAAGTATGACGGTCATCACTTTCTGGATCAGGCAAAAGCGTGTGGTGCTATCGGTTCTGTCGTTAGTTCGGCATCGCAATACAGAACCGGTATCAGCAACGAAATACCGCAGGTTATTGTTCCTGATACACTGCTGACGTTACAGGAACTGGCTCGTTGGAACAGCAGGCAGTCTGATGCTCTGAAAATCGGAATCACCGGAAGCGTTGGCAAAACAACAACCAGGCACATGATTCATACCGTTTTATCCGAAGCGTTTACCGGATTTCAAAGTCCACACAATTTCAATAATCAGATTGGTGTCCCATTAAGCCTACTGCAGTTAAATGAAGAGCATGAATTTGGCGTGATCGAGTTCGGTGCTTCCTCTCCGGGAGAAATTGCGGAATTAGCCTCCTGGACTGAACCGGAAATTGGTGTTCTGACAAACCTTGGCCCCGCTCATCTGGACGGATTTGGTTCACTTAAAGTCGTAATTGAATCCAAAGCAGAATTGATCGATGCAGTCGCTGAAAATGGGTTAATGATTTTACCAGATGAAACCGCCTGCATTCCGGAAATCAACAGACGATTACCCGCTCGTTATCTCACAACCGGTTGTTCAAACCAATGCGATGTTTTTGCAGAAGATATGCGATACCAACGGGGAGTTCTTCACTTTTCAGTTGCAAAGTCTGCTTACCACCTCCAGGTTCCCGGCAAGCATTTTCTGAATTCTGCTTTGATTGCACTTGGAATTGCCCGAGAGCTCGGGATGTCTTCCAGGCAGATTCAAACTGGCTTTGAGCGATTCAAACCTTTGGCAGGGCGTTGCCAAATTCGCAAAATCGGGAACTGGACGATTCTGGATGATTGTTACAACGCAAGTCCGCTTTCGGTTTCTGCTGCATTGGAAGCAATTTCTGAATTAGCTGGTCCCAAACATCGTATCGTTATTTTGGGAGACATGCTTGGCCTGGGAGATCGAGCAGCGTATTAT
>WFOZ01000053.1 GCA_015487825.1 Planctomycetaceae bacterium | reverse complement strand
TTCCGAATCGGTCGTAGCCCTTGAAAACATGACCGTTCCTGCGTCAGACGAACTCCGTTCCACATACATTGATTCACTGGCGGCCAGTAGGGCATTTGCCGCATGGGATAGATTTAATCACGAAGAGGCCTACCGCTTACTTGAGCCCCAACGAAGTAAATTCGTAGAACATATCTCAGCACTGAGATTTCTGACTTTTGACGGCGATAAAAAACAGGAACCCAGCAGGGTGCTGGATCTGAAGCTGAACATGCTTCGTCGCGCAGAGCGGCAACTCTTCGATGATGCAGTCAGTCGTGCCTATCGGTTATTGGAATGGACAGCTCAATGGCTCCTCAGACGCGATGCTGATATCGACACCGGAAATGTTCCTGAAGACAAAGTCCCCGACTCTCTGGTCATTCATCCAAATAAAGATGGAATCCTGAAAGCGGGGCTCATGCAGGCATGGGTGTTGCTCGAAACGCACGGGGACGAAGCAACCAGGAATTTTGCCAAAGAAAATGGCAGAAAAATGACCAGCTACCTGACGATGAGGAACGAATCGATTCTGGCACACGGCTATACCCCTGTCAGTGAGAGCGATTGGAAACGTTTTCATCATTGGATGGAAGAAGGACTTTTCCCATTGCTTGAAACTCAAGCAAAAGAGTCCGGAATAAAAAAAATGCCCGTTCAATTACCAACATCATTTCCTTCAAAGTGAGGATTATCGGGAACATGAACAAAAACTTTACAACCATCGAGGCGACATATCGTATTGTCACGCCGATGTTTTGCAGCGGGGGCGATCCGACAAAAGCGGAATTACGTCTGGCAAGTTTCAAGGGAGCCTTACGGTTCTGGTGGCGTTCCCTGATGTGGGGAAAGGTCGATGGCGTTGCCGATCTGCACAAACGCGAAGCCGCCCTGTTCGGTTCGAGCGAACAGAAAGTGGGACAGTCGAAAGTCAGAATGCGAATCACCAGTGAAAATCTACTGTCACAGGTGAATACAGGCGAAGTTTGGGAAAAGGGAAGACTGAAAGGAACGCATTATCTGGGTTACGGCGTGATGGAAGCTTTTTCCTCGAGTAAAACCGGGAAAAAGGCGGGACAACTCACGCGTCCCATGATTCCTGGCGGTATTTTTACCGTGCAATTGCGACTCTCCCCGCTTCTCAATGAGGAACAGAAACAGCAGGTTCAAAATGCCCTCATCATGCTGGGCACAGTTGGTGGACTGGGAAGCAAGTCCCGCAAAGGATTCGGCAGTTTGACTTTGACGGAATTGACAGTTGATGGTGAAACCAGAGAGCTGGCAACTTCTCCTGCCAAAAGAATTAAGGAGTTGACAAGTTCTTTGAAAGACGGGCAACCACAATGGACAGCCTGGAGTAAACAATCACGGGTTCTGCTTGTCAAATCCGAGAAAGCCAGTGTGGTCGAACTTCTTGACCAATTAGGAAGGGAACAGGTTTATTATCGAAGTTGGGGAAATCGCGGAAAAGTGATTGACAGGGAACGTGAAGAAAATTTCAAGGAGGACCACGACCTCAGCAAGAAAGATCACGACCTCATTAAAGAGATGAAAGTTTCCATTAAGCACCCTAGACGCATCGCCTTCGGACTGCCTCACAATTATGGGAAAGGCGACTCCAAAGCTGTTGCCCCCGCAAGCCGCGACCTCGAAAGGAGAGCGAGTCCCCTCTTTTTGCACATACATCAAATTGATGAACAGGATAGCCCTGTTGGAGTTGCAGTTTTTCTCCCCTCTCAATTTCTTCCTGAAAATGAGAAGATCAGAGCATTTGGCAATAGTGTCCCACTGGACTCGAGTGAAGAATTCTGGAATCCAATCAATGGTTACCTTGATCGACTGACCGGAAAAAGCGGCGCAACGAAGAAAGTGCAGAATAGTTTAAGAACAGAGGAGGTATCTCTTGGATAATTCAACAAAATCACACTTGTCATTCACAATTGGCCCGGTGCAGGGGTTTGTTTCGCAGGCAAGACGAACACGGGACTTGTGGGCAGGGAGTTGGCTGCTTTCCCATTTGGCGGAAGTGGCACTCGCTTCTGCAGAAAATTGCAATGCGCAGGGACAATGCGAAGGAAAGGCTGTCATTCCCTTTCGTGGAGATGACGCCGGGAAAATCACTTCGCTGGGGACAGCGATCGGCGGAATGC
>WFOZ01000052.1 GCA_015487825.1 Planctomycetaceae bacterium | reverse complement strand
CTTCCGAGCAATTGCAACACGGACGAATTGAAGTCGATAATCTGATGCGAAAATTCCAGCTGGCACTGGCAGATCGCCAATGTGCGATGGCAAATATTTCATCGCAGATTCAGGATCAGGTGGTGATGCTGGTCACTTGCCTGTTCGCCGCAAAAACCGGAAATGAACAGCAAATTGCAGCCGCAGCTGTTTTGGCCCAACATCTGAAAAACCGCATCACCGGCCACCGTCCCGATGGAAAATACTTCAGAGCCATCACCAGGCTCGGCGAATCTATTCTTGACGACAGCAGTAATCTGATCGGTGGCATCGAAGCAGAAGAGATTATGATGACCTATAAATGACCTGATATCTGAGGTACCTGATTGAACTTGGTCAGTGTCGGAGTAATCCTCTCATTAAGTCTTTGGGGCTTATGCGTTACTTTCCTCATCATGGACGTACAACTTAGCTGGTAATGATTTTCGCAGCTTGAGCCATTGAAAAGGAAAATGTTATAGATACTGAGCACGTAACTATTCAGCGTTGGAGTAGGGTCCGCTATTGCGGACGAGGATGGAAGGTGGATCCTCCTGTTTCTGCGGTGGTCCGCAATAGCGGACCCTACTAACAACCTTAATTTCTGCAATTACCAAACATTGCTGAATAGTTACCTGAGCACTCATAAAACCATATGAATATTATCTTCCTTACCATTTCAGTGAGCTCTTACGCGCATACTCGACGAGTCGCAGATAATCCTCTTGGCCGAGCTTCCAGTTCGCTGCGCGTTGACCACGAGAGTTCGTAGGGAACTTGACCATACCCTTCGGGATGGCGATTCCTGGCATATCATTTGGTACGTGGCAGGTGATAACATTCAAACTGTAGACACCTCTGTTGCGCGTAAAATGCATGTGACAGTCAATGCAGGTCTGGACTACCGTTTGCTGGCGTCCGTAGCGGCCCCAATCCTTCGAGCCGGAAAATCCTCCGTCCATTAAAGTTCGGTACTTGGGTGAATCGTCAGGATTGCGTTCCAGGCCACCATTCTTGAGACCATCGAATAAAAGGCGTCTCCGTACTATGTACTCATAAGCGTTCACGCCCAGCCCTGTATTTGTCCGAGTGTCGAACGTACCATCCACGTTCTTGTAGACAAATCCATCTATAGATTGAACTATTTGTGTAGGTACAGGTTTAAGTTCGTCATCAAGCACAATCATAAACTGGACGATAACTGATTCAGTACCGACTGGGATTTGCCGCAGTCCGGGCTTGAGGGCAATAAATCCATCTCTGGCAGATTTTTCCCAGTCCACTCCATGTGGGAACAGGTAATTCATGTATTCCTCTACCTCGTGACGCCCCTCAGGGAAATGCCAGAACACGCGATAATAGGATCGTCCTTTAATACTCCAAGTATGAAATCCCAATCGACCTTTCCCATCACCACTCAATTGGTCAATCTCCACCCATTTCTCAGGTTGGGTCAGTAAACCGGTAGGCAGGTAATTACGACTGGGGTCAAAATCATGCTGTGCGGTGAAGTAGCCAGAGTCAACTGCCATTTTATAGTTATCAGGCAGCGCATCTATGGTTGGCTTGGGGATAGCCAGTCGTTTGATAATAATTGCCAGTTTGCGGCAGAGTGTTTCTCTCCGCTGGATGACTCCATCCTGTTTAGCTTGACGTTCCTCTGGTGTAACAAGATAAGCGGGTACGGAGGCACGCAGCCTTGCAATCTCCACGTCACCGAATCGTGCAATGTTCTGACCTGTCAAATGGTCAAATACGGCCCAAAGATCGTGTTGGAAGAAGGCCCGTTTGAGCGGGTCGGAGATGAGACGCTCTGCGTTAGTCGAAATAAATTCGTCAAGCAGCTCGTTAATACTTTCCGAAATCGCCGGTTCAGAGTAGTACCGAGTTTTGGGCCAAGCCAGAAAAGTGATCGTATCGCCTCCTTCGATACGCTTAATGATTGAGCCTGACGCTAATTTGCCGCTGCGCATGTTGCGATTCCATTCGTCAAGTTTGGTTGTATCCGTCGGGTACTCCGGTCGAGAAGGAAGTTCACTCGGCCGGATGTAAAGGATGCTAAAGAGTCGGTTCCAAAGATGCTCTGGGGCATCGTTGTAAATTGGCAGTGGGCGGTCGCTTTTGAGCGATCCGCGAAGCGGCCCGCTATGATAATAATTCCCATCTGGCTCCTCGGCCGATACTCCATGAATAGCTCCTGACAGCCAAGCAGTCACCAAAGCGATGAAAAACAAACATTGTGAAGTGGTACGTCTTTTCATTTGTTAAACTCCTGTTGGTTTACATTGATGATGACCTGCAACAAGCACACGTTAGAAAGAAAAATGCAGACACGCTTTTCATTATTATTCAAAGATCAATAAGCCAACCTGGAATCGGTTGTAGCTGTTTATAGTATAACCACATCGTTTCTCGCACAGACTGAAAATTCACTGATTTCATACATTAAATTTTACCGTACATCAAATTAAGGCATTTCAACAGGATGGACTGAAGGTAAATATCGCTTTTTGATAAACTGTCGATCAAATGATAAACGGGGATCAGTTGGGCTCTATTCTCATTGGATACTCGACTGAAACAAAGGTGGCACGGTGTACCGTCGTGTTACTTAGTGGTTTCAGAACATTTAAGTTCTCGAGTCTCTGCAATTACGTCTCCTGTGGTGTTAAGTTGATTCTCTGTTTAAGTGCTTGTTAAAGTAATCTGTGAAACGGTTGCTTGAATAATAAGCCTTGATGTGGGGAGTCAGATGAGAAATCAAATCATTTATCAGATTAGTTCGGTTTTGCTGATAGCTTCTATTTCATTGGCAACATTGCCAGCAGAAGAAAAACAATCTGAAAAACTTCCGCCATTGCCGGGCGTTGCAGCGATTCCTCCGGAACGCGCTGTTGAAACAATCCGATTACAAAATGGTTTTCGCGCAGAGTTGGTTGCAGCCGAGCCTTTGGTGACGGACCCGGTTGCGATTGCGTATGATGAAAACGGACTCGCTTATGTCGCAGAAATGAACGACTACCCTTACACCGATGCCGCCGATGATAAACCGTGGGCGGACCAGCCTTCTGCACCAATTGGACGTATTCGCGTACTGGAAGATTTGGATGGCGATGGGATTTATGATCGCTCTTACATTTTCGCGGATAAACTTTCCTGGCCCGCGGGAATTGCCTGCTTCAAGGGAGGTGTCTATGTTGCAGCGACGCCCGATTTACTTTATCTGAAAGATACCGACGGAGATCACAAAGCGGATATCAAAAGAGTCGTCTTCACCGGGTTTCGTAAATACAATGTTCAGGCGGTGATGAACGGTTTGCAGTGGGGGTTGGATAACAAAATTTACGCAGCCGGTTCGAGCAACGGGGGATCGATTATCGAAGCGGAGCATCCCGGTAAGCCGGCGATCCTGCGGCGAGCCGACTTCCGTTTTGAACCGGGCCACGAACATTTCGAAGAGATTGCAGGCGGTGCCCGGTTTGGAAACAGCTTCAATAACTGGGGAGATCGTTTCCTGTGTAATATTCGCAACCCGGTTCAGCATGTATTATTCCCTTCGAAATATCTGAAGCGAAATCCTTATCTGCCTCTCACTTCGCTGCTTTACGATGTCGCGACATCAGGAGATTCCGTGAAGGTGTATCGTGTCAGTCCGCCGGAAAGTTGGCGCGTTATTTCTGCGGAAAGGATGTCTTCAGCGGTCTCACCCAAGCCGTTCGATTCGACCCAGGCAACCGGTTACATTACTTCATCAAGTGGCGTCACCATTTATCGTGGAGCCGCTTATCCGAAAGAGTTTCTGGGAAATGCGTTTGTGGGAGAAGTCGCCAGCAATCTGGTGCTGAGGTATCAACTGCCTCGTGAGGGCGTCAGCTACCGGGGAGTCAGGCCTTACCGGCAAAAGGATTTCATGGCTTCGACAGATAACTGGTTTCGCCCGGTCAATTATGCGAACGCTCCCGATGGCACGCTGCACGTTCTGGATATGTACCGCGAAACGATCGAACATCCCTGGTCACTGCCTGATGATTTGAAAGCTCGCCTCGATTTAACCAGTGGACGGGATCGTGGTCGCATCTATCGTCTTATTCCGCCCAAATATCCGGCTGATTTCATCAAACCGCCTCATCCTCATTTGGGAAAAGCAACCACAGCCGAGTTGGTGCAAACATTGGAAAACAAAAACGGATGGTGGCGGGAAACCGCGCAGCGACTGTTGTATGAACGTCAGGATCAAGCTGCGATTGCGTTGTTGAAAAAGATGCTTCGGAAATCGACTTACCCCCTGGCGAGATTGCATGCGTTATGGTCGCTTCAGGGGTTGGATGCGTTGCAACTTGAAGATATCAAAATTGCTCTTAAAGATAAAAACCCGCGAGTTCGTATTCACGCTGTCAGATTAGCCGAGCCGCTGTTGGCGAACAATCAATCTCTCGTTGAACTCCTGCTTGAGAATGCAAAACAAGAGGATATGGGCTTGCGTTATCAGGTGGCGTTTTCATTGGGAGAGGTGCGATCTTCCGAGGTTACTTCAACGCTGGCACAAATCATCCGGAATGATGGGGGAGATGCATGGATGCGTTCAGCCGTTCTCTGTTCACTTGGTGGAGTTGAGACTGACTTTCTGCTCAATCTGCTCGAAGATTATCAATTTTCCGTATCTGAGACCGGCATGAGTGTACTTGGCGAAGTGGCTTATGTTCTTGGCGCGAAAAAGGAAATGGCGGGGCTCGTTCGAATTCTGGATAGCCTCGCAACATCAGAATGGAATACGAAACAGGGAAAACAGCTTCGGCAGCATGTCGTGAGTCAATTGGGGGGCGGTTTGAAGCGAAGCGGTAGCAGTCTGATAAAAATCGTCTCTTCCAAAGATTCATCTGGAACGAAGTTGCTTCAAGGCATTATCTCGCAGGCGATTCAAACCGCAGAAGGTTCCAACGTCAAAGAATCGGATCGTCTCTACGCGATTCGATTGATTTCCTACACCGATTTCAACACCGCGAAAGAACATCTCGTGCCGTTGCTCGATCCACGCTCTCCGGACAGCATTCAGGTGGCATCAGTTAACACGCTGACCGCGTTTTCCAATAAAGAAGTCGCAACGATTCTGCTCGATCAATACACCTCTTTCACGCCAGCAATCAGGACACTCGTGGTTCAGAAACTGCTGCGGCGATCAGACTGGCTGAACCTGTTGTTCGATGCGATGCTCGATGGTAAGGTTTCGACCAGTCAGGTTTCATTGGTACGGCAAACAATTTATCTGAAAAGTTCCAATCAGCAAATCCGCGAAAAGGCGAAAAAACTCTTTACGCGATCCAACCCCGGCGAAAGAAAAGAAGTGGTTGATCGTTATATCAAAGCGATTAAAACCCTCGGCGACGTTTCCAGGGGGGAAGCGGTCTTCAAAAAGAATTGTGCGAACTGTCATCAGGCTGGCAAACTCGGCGTGGAAGTTGGCCCGCATCTTTCAACCGTCAAAAGCAGATCGATCCCGGAAATGATTGTTAACATTCTCGATCCGAATAAAGAGATCTCCCCGAACTTCTTCACCTACGTTGTTGTGACAGAAGCTGGTCTCTCTCACACCGGAATTGTCGCATCAGAAACAAGCACCAATATCACGTTGAGAGCTGCGGAAAAAAAAGAGACCATCATTTTCCGAACCGAAATCGACACCATCCAAAACGCCAATCAATCCCTCATGCCCGCCGGAATGGAAAAAGAAATCTCTCCCAAACAAATGGCCGATCTTATTGCGTTTATCAAGGCACAGTGATACATAATAACCGGCGAGGGTCGGTTGTCCCACTTTATCGGGTAGCCTGACCGCTTTTTGCGGTTGGGTTGCATAGTAACGAGATGGACACGCCATGTGGTTTCTATCATCATTGAAAGCACAAATGAAATCGAATGCACATGGCATGTCCATCTTGCGTCTGACGGCTCCCAACCACTAAAAGTGATCGGGCCACCCACGGTAACTCTTTTGGCAAGTAATCTTTTAATAACAATAATCTGGTTAAAACCATGAATTCTACATTAGCCATAAAGCTGGCCAAAGAATATATTTTACATGAAGGAATTGAAATCCAAGGATCAGGCGTTGCTAGGAGGTCCGATAAACTTTCGGGGCATGACGGACCATGCTGGGTTGTTGAGTTTGACTTCCCAGAAGACCCAGATGCCGATTGGATAGACTCAGTATCTAGTGTCCTTGTAGTAGTGGACGATATGAATCACACAACCTCAATTATCCCAGGGCTTTAGTGAAGTAGCGACGTAGGGTCTGCTGTGCAGACTAATTGCGACTCACGTCTTATGGAAACGTCGAGGTTTTTGCTTGAAGACTTGATGATTAAAACG
>WFOZ01000051.1 GCA_015487825.1 Planctomycetaceae bacterium | reverse complement strand
TAAATTCAGTCAACACAAAGAACTGAGTGAAATGCTTCTTACGACCGGCAATGTAAAAATCGTCGAACATACATCTAACGACACATACTGGGGTGATGGAGGAGACGGAAGTGGCAAGAATATGCTGGGCCAGATTTTGATGCAAATTCGTGATCAACTTCGAAAAGATGCAACAGATGGATGTACCGAAATCGGGTAGCTATGCCAATCGTTGAAACTCGAAAAACAATTGAGCTTTTAAGAAAAAACGGATAATTAAACAGGCCTTCTATAGCAGGCCTTACCTGCTCTCGATGAAATCCGGCTGGATTTCATTAATTCTTGAAAAAATCTGCAACTTTCTCCCGTTCAACTGCGTCATTGGCTATGTTCAAGCTGGGTAATTTGTGCGGGCTTGGGTTACAATCGTAATCAGGGCCGCCTTTTCAGTTGAAAATTGCAACAACACTTTTGCTTATCGATTCGAGGATAATTCATGAATTCTTTGAAACCTCATACCGCTTTTTGTTTTGAATCTTCTGATGTGATAGGCAGATCGACTAGGTCGCTATTCCAGCGAATGCTGCTTTGTGCCGCGCTGGCAACAATGGCGGTCTTTTCGCCGCCTGAATTGTTGCATGCTCAGCTGGCAAAACCGACTGCACCTGCCACAACTGAGACTGACAAGGCGAAGGAAAAAGAAAAACGGCCTGTCGATCATCTGATTTATATTCCGTATGATCGCTTGAACGAAGTGATTGACCGGCTCAAATCGAAAGTTGTTATTTCTTATGAAGAATATCTTGATCTGGTCAAAAGAGCGGGCAAGCGACCGGTTGAGGTCAAGCCAGCTACACAGGCGGTTATTTCATCTTCTAAATACAGCGCGGTGGTGAATGGGGACGTAGTTGAGATCACCGCGGAATATCATTGCAAAGCAATTAAAGAAAGCTGGGCGGAACTGCCCTTGAATCTGGGCCAGGCCGCGGTCGGAGAAATTTCCAGCGATGGGAAAAAGAAGGTCCTTCTGCGGGGAACGGGCGAAGGGAAGTATTCGCTGCTGTTCGAATCGGCTGGAGAATATCAGGTCACGCTGAAACTTCTGACGCAAATTAAACGCTCCCCCGCAGGACCGCAGATCGACCTCACATTGCCGCCGGTCGGGATTACAACACTCAGCTTCACCGTCCCCAAAGCAGACCAGCAAATTGCAATCACGCCCCGACATATCGTCATCAAAAACGAAAAACCGGTGCCTGAAAAAAACAGCGGTGTAACGGTTAGTCTTGGTGCAACGCAAAAAGTTTCTGTCACCTGGGCACCGCGCACCAGTGACCGCCCGGAAATGGATTTGTTGAGTCGGGTCACCAATCAAATTCGTATTTCTATTCGTGATGGCCTCATTCACACCGATGCCAAACTGAATTACAAAATACTGCGGGGAGAATTGAAGTTGCTGCGCGTCGCGGTGCCGCTCGATCAGCGGATTCTGGATGTCACCAGTTCCGCACGCATCCAGGCATGGACGGTCAAGAAAGAAGAGAAGCGGCAAATCGTCGAAGTAAAACTGCTGGGCGAGGTGAAAAAAGATCTCACGCTGGAAGTTCATACCGAACGATCGCTGCCTGCATCCGGGCCGATTTCTCTGGGGGGAATGAGCCTCAAAGGTGAAGTGCATGGCATTCACGCTTTAGATATCACCCGCGAAAACGGAACGTTATCGATCACGCATGGCAAAGAATTAACGCTTGTTGTCGATCAGCAAACCGGGCTGGTTCGTACAGATTCCGGCAACGAAGAGCGTTCCTTTCGTTATTTTTCACCTGCGTTTGATTTTGTGATTCGGGCAGAACCTGTTAAAGCGATTCTCGATTTGCAACACGATGCGTTTGCCGTTTTCCGGGAACAGCGCATCGAAGTTGTTTCGCAGATGCAGTACACCATTCGTCGCACAGGCGTGTTTAATCTCGCGATGCAATTGCCTGAAGGGTTTTCGCTAACCGGCGTGGAATGCAAGCAAATGGCGGAGTTTCAGCACGATAAAAAGAAACAGACTCTTTCCATCGTTTTGAAGGAACAGTTTCAGGGAACACTTTCGGTTGTTGTGCGTGGCTATCTTGTGCGACCGAAAGAAGACCTGGCGACTGAGACATCGAAACTGCCGAATCTGCCATTGATTGCGCCGCAGGGAATTCGACAGGAGCAGGGGCGAATTGCAGTCTTTACGATTGATGCGATTGAACTTGTTGCTGAGGAAGACAAAATTGAATCCGCACAGGCAATTCCGGTCAATGTAATTCGCATGAAATTCCCCGACACCAGAATTCGAGCTGCCTGGAAGTTTCAGAGCCGACCGGTCGTCATTCCGGTCAGTACGATTCGCCGCCCGACACGGTTGACCGCTCAAACAGCAACAACAACTCGCGTTGAACCTTCCGGGGCAATTGTGGAAACGGTTGTTACTTACAATGTGCAGTATGCGGGAATTGATCGCTTTTACATAGCGGTGCCTGAAGAAGTGAGCGAGCGAATTCAAATCGCGATCGCAGGCCCCGGCAATGTCCCGATTCAACAGAAAGCACCACTTGCCTCAAACGAAAAACCGGCTGATAAAAAAGAAGACGACGGGAAAGATAAAAAAGCAAGCGGCAAAGC
>WFOZ01000050.1 GCA_015487825.1 Planctomycetaceae bacterium | reverse complement strand
GTCGTCAGGGGCTTCACCAAAGCAGATTGCTCCACCCGATGCCCTGTTGACTTTAAGGCTCACAAGCATTTACCATATTCAGTACCTTTCGACTAAAAAGCACAACCAAACTTACCTGGCACACCAAAGACGCGGAGGCGCAAAGAGTTTCCCACATCGCGTTCTAAAATAAATGAGACTCGAATGAACAAATGAAACCACTTTGAAAAGTTTTTTCTTTTTTGTTTTCTTTGCGTCTCCGCGTCTTTGCGTGCCCCCCTTTTTATTTTTCTCTGAGTGAAACGCCGTGAAGTGAAAAAGTAGGCTTTCGAAAGATAAGCCTGCAAGAAAAATTATTGAGGCAAATCACAGGCTAAAGTGTGAGCATCAATAGAATGGATTTATTTCGCTGAATAGTTATATTATTTCTTTTAATATCGGATTGATCATATGTTTGATTTACAACTGAATGGATACGTCGGCGTCGATTTCAACGGGGACGATCTCACTGCCGAGAAAATGCTGCATGCCTGTGAAGTTCTAAAGCAGGATGGCGTGAGCGGCGTACTGGCTACTATTATCACCGCTGATCACGATGCGATGTGCAATCGGCTTGCCAAAATAGTTGAATGCCGCGAGGCCGACCCGCTGATCGAAAAAATGATCGCGGGAATTCATATTGAAGGACCGTTTCTATCGCCGATTGATGGCTTCATCGGGGCGCATCCTCCACAGCACTCTTGTCAGGCAAATACCGATCTGGCGAAACGGTTACTCGATGCGGCAGGCGGGCTGACAAAAATCTTCACGCTCGCCCCCGAACAAGACCCCGATGCAAAGGTAACAAGCTGGCTCGCCGCCCAAAACATCGTTGTTTCCGCAGGACATTGTGATCCTTCGATCGATCAACTCAAACAGAGCATCGATGCCGGCTTGAGCATGTTTACGCACTTAGGAAACGGCTGCCCACAACAGATGCACCGCCACGATAACATCATTCAAAGAGCGTTATCATTCGCCGATCACCTTTGGCTCGGCTTGATTGCAGATGGAGCGCACGTGCCGCTGTTCGCGTTGAAAAACTATCTTGATTGTGCCGGGATTGATCGATGCTGTGTCGTTTCCGATGCAATCAGTGCCACCGGTTTAGGACCGGGACGTTACCGACTGGCGGATCAGGAAGTGATTATCGAAGAAGACCTCGTCCCCTGGGCAGAAGATCGCAGCCACTTCGTCGGCTCCGCCTGCCCGTTAAAAAAAATGGTCCTCAACCTCAAAACCATCGGCCTGAGTGAGGAAGAAATCGACAAGCTCGTGCGGATCAATCCTTTGAAATCAATCGGAATGTAGGATCCGCTATTGCGGACTACATCAGATACTATGACCGAGAACATCCCCGTAAACTCCCCCATCACCCTGAAGCATTTCTATACCATCTTTGGAACAATGCTGGCTCTGTTGTTGATTTGTGGTCTGTTTGCGTACTACATTCTGACTCGGCCAATTCCACCGATTCCAAGCGGAGAAATCATTGACCAATTTGGGACTTATGTAACCCCATCAAATAAAAGAATAGCAACAATTGGGCTTAACGAAAAAGGAAAGTTCTCTATCAAAATCTCTGAAAACAGGTCCTCAAAAGTTTTGCCTTACACTGTCTCCTTTCAATCAGGTGATGACTGGCTTGCGACGTGGAGCGACAACGACGATTTCTGGCACTATTCAAAGAGTACCGGCAAGCTTCGACTGATGTATTATACTGCTGATGGAGGGGTTCGAATGACTTTGGCTGGAATCTATGATGGTTGGGATGGTATTCCAGAATCGTTTCTGGAAAAACTCCCGAAATCAGAAATCGAGAAATACGAGACGTGGAAGAATAATCAGGAGTAAGTTGGGTGAAATTAATTGCAGGATGGCGAGCTTGCCTCCATTAGCGTGTACCGTGCTGGCTACAATCGCAATATTCTTTCATGTACTTTTTGTGGATTTGTTATAACCCATGCCACTTGACTCCTGGTGTATAAAGCGGGCCGGGCAAGGGCATCAGTCCTGCCAGTAGGTTGATTCGGGGCCGACTTTATATTGTACGTTCATTTCCGGGGTCTTGATCAACACTTCCCCGCGGTGGAGTGACTCAACACCGGCTAATGTCATTCCGGAAGTGAGTAGAGTTCGTTCAATCGGGTAAGGCGTTTTTCCGGTGATGATTGTGTTCTCGATGTGACGGGTCAGCGGGTGAAAAAAGTCGGCTGTTGTCGATCCATGTCCCGGCATCGGCAAGTACATCTGGCAGGAGATAATTTCATCGGTATCCGCCCGCAGACCTGCATAATTGAAATCCTGTATGCCAACCAGAAACATTGTTGTGCGGAATCCATCACGATGTTCGATGAAGTACGCAGTGGCCTCAGCGAAGACTTTGCGAGCCCAGTCGAAACTGATTTTATCCGTGTAATACCCTCCGGCAACCGGTAAGTTGTGACTGCGGGTCAATGCTGCAACCATTAAACGGCGTGTATCGCGGCGCTGCGGATTATCAAGGTATTTCCATAAACGGGCACCGCTGATCGCATGAACGCTGCGGATGCCGACTTCGCCTCCTTTGCGTCTTTCAGACATGCACTGAGCCGTTTCGAGTGCGTGAATGTCGTACACATCAGGTCCGCCATAAGCGATGCAGACACTTTCTTTCAACGGTACGTTATGCGGGATATCGATAGCCGGCAATCTGCGAGTGACCGGAAGTGATGAACCGGCGAAGAAGGGAAATTTCAGCCGTTTGGAATCGGCGACCATCTCTGCACATTCTTTCCAGGTGATAGAAAGATGCTTGTCGTTGAAAACCGGAACAGATTTTCCACTGGCTTCGAATACTTTCACGCATTCCTTAAACCATTTGTAGCGAGGGTAGAGTTTTTGTCCTTTTTCGTTCAATGGGTAATCGCCATGCTCTGCAATAATGACGACACCATCGACAGCCAGTTTGCCGGTGCCCAGCGTTAACGCATCGGCGATATTGGAATATTGCTGAAGGTTGTATCGTTTGATCCTCTCTCGCCCCAAATCATCTTCGGGGAACTGATCGAGATAAATGGAAGCAACATCAATCCGCGGGTTTTGCCAGGCCCCCTGCCAACCATAACCCAGACAGAGT
Source organism: Planctomycetaceae bacterium (assembly GCA_015487825.1). GTDB lineage: Bacteria > Planctomycetota > Planctomycetia > Planctomycetales > Planctomycetaceae > Rubinisphaera. The sequence continues at coordinate 1,937 of WFOZ01000050.1, read as the reverse complement.
CGATCAAGAAAGTGCTGGGCGTGAGAATGCTCCTTAATGATCGTACCGAGAAATGCAATCTTTTTCCGTGGTTTGCCCGGCGAAGCAATTGCAAATGAAGCGGGCGATACTATTGAAGCGCTTGCAAACGCAGAAACCTGAGCAAGAAAAGTTCGGCGGCTCGTATTCATAAGGAGGCTCTCTATCTTTAGAGGGTAAGAATGACGTTCCTTCTTTCAGCCTTGTAGATAGATAATCTTACCACTGAGCCACTGCACAACGCCAGTAAGAAAAGTAAGTTGTTGCCTCAATTCAGTTTGCCCGGCACACAATTTTGTGAGTTAATTGCAAGACCAGACTCAACGAGACCTCTGCAAGATATCTAACCGACGAGCTGTTCAATCACCTTCAACAACTCGGCAGGTTCAGCCATGCGCCCTTTGCCGGTGACGCCGCAACTCAGCCAGCCTTCGCCCGGCGGAATAATTTGAATGCCGTCCGCTTCGAGTTGCTGAATGTTACGTTGGACCGCAGGCTTTTCCCACATCTCAACATTCATTGCAGGGGCAACCAGAACGGGGCATGTGGCAGCGAGCGCCAGTGTGGTCAGCAAATCATCTGCAATACCGTTTGCCAGCTTGCCGATGACATTGGCAGTGGCAGGGGCGATCAGAAACAGATCCGCCCTGCGTGCCAGGCCGATGTGCTCTCCCAGAAAATGTTCCCGGGGTGAAAACAGATCTCGATAAACGGGGCGATTCGTCAGCGCTTCAAAAGTGGCGGGACCAATAAATTCCCCCGCAGATCTGGTCATTACCACCGAAACGCAATGAGCCTGTTTTACAAGTTGACTGACCAAATCAGCCGACTTGTAAGCGGCTACTCCCCCGCACACGCCCAGTAATATTTCATGACCAGCCACGGAAATTATCCTAAATCATCCAGGCTGGGGCCGGCATCGTCGAAGAGATCCTCTACAGATGGTGCGACCTCGCCTCGCAAGGCAACATTTCCAGTACGATCCAGATAGATTTTGTCTTCAAGAATTTCCTGTACGACAATTTCCATCAGGTTTTTAGTTGGCAGATCAACCAGCGGGCGTGCTCCCCGATTCAAGGCGATCATCCGTTTCTGAATGATTGTTGAGAGTTTGAAACGGCCACCAACTTTATCGACAATCGCCTCTTCTTTAAGTGCTTCAAGCATGATTGATTAGTTCTCCCGCTTTGTTAGACAAAATATCTTTGATTTCGTTGACTGCTCGATCTAAATCGTCGTTAATCACACAATGCTGATAACGATCGACAAATTCGAGTTCGCGACGAGCCGTTTCCAGACGACGCTGAATAACAGCTTCATCTTCTGTCCCTCGATCCCTGAGTCGCTGTTCAAATTCTTCCTCTGAAGGCGTCGTGATAAAAATCGTCAGGGCATCCGGATAATCCCGCATGACATTCAACGCCCCTTCAACATCGATCTCCAGCAAAACCCACCCATTCAAATTCCGGGCACGTTCCAGTTCTGATTTTAATGTGCCATACCAGTACCCGGTGCGATGAACTTCTGCATATTCCAGAAATTCCCCGCGCTGCCTGCGGTCTTCAAACTCCTGCGGAGTTAAAAAATAGTAATCTTCCTGATCGATCTCATGTTCCCGTGCAGGACGAGTTGTTGCTGAAATCGACTTGAGCAACTTAACAGGTGATTCCTGCACCAGTCGTGAAACAATCGTCGTCTTCCCGGATCCACTCGGCCCTGAAAGCACAACGATGCTAAACGGTAAATTCTCAGCAGACTGTTCCACGCAAACCATTCCAGTTGAATCAACAATGACATCTATTTAACAGGCATAAAAACCTTGATCTACGGTTTATCTTACTCGATATTCTGAACGATCTCTCTCATTTTTTCGACGCATGCTTTCATGCCAACGGTGTTGTGAGAAATTTCAACGTCGT
>WFOZ01000049.1 GCA_015487825.1 Planctomycetaceae bacterium | reverse complement strand
GGATTCATGGGGAAGCCAGTATCAGGGGATCTTTGAAGTCACCTGCGATCGAATTGCGATCCAATATTGGCGAGCTCGTTGCGAGCCGCCTGCAGGATGAATTCCGGAAAGAAGCACTCCTCAGGCGAGAGGAAGCTCGTATGCTGGCAGAGCAGCAGATTAAACAGCAGATGCAAAAACTGACAGGTAAAATAGAAAAGGAATACAAATCAGTTCTGGCAGATTTGAATCTCAACGAATCTCTGGCGCAAAATCTGGTAGAAAAAGTCGCAGTTCGCCCCGCAAGCGGCATCTTAAATCGCCTGTTTCGCTGATTATTGTGATACTGCACCGCAGGGAGTTACTTTTCTCTTCTCTGCGAATTCTGCGGTTAATCACGTTGAAGCAGGGGGCTTTCTCTGGTTGTGGTTACAGCACGCTGGAAAGTAACCGGATTTAAAAACATCCGGAATATGGCAGGACCAGAAAATTTCAACTTATGGATTGTGAACGGATTGTACGTTCATTAGATTGGGTGTCCATGCTGCCTGTCCCGGATGGGCTTGAATTGTGTCCCCCTTTTGGAGTCATGTTGATGAGTTCCCGAATTATATTAGCTGGATTGTTATTGGCAGGTTTATTGTTATCCGTTGGAAATGTTATTGCGGAAACTCCTGCTGCGAAGAATATTTGTGGGTTGCCATTAATCTTCTGTGACGATTTTGAATCACACAACACAAAAAACTGGTCACCGACCGACCCGACAGCCTGGGAGCTTCAAAAGCAGGATGGAAATACGGTTTACTCACTGATTAAAAAGAAAAGCAATTACGAACCGCCTGTTCGCTCCCCTTATAACCGATCAATCCTGAATGATGTTGTTCTTTCCGATACCGTTCTGGATGTGAAACTGCAATCAACTTCCCACGATTACGGCCACCGTTCGCTTTGCCTGTTTTTTGGTTATCAGGATGAATCGCATTTTTACTATATCCATTTTGGGAAGAAAGCTGATGATCACGCGAATCAGATTTTTATCGTCAATGGAAAACCACGTTCAAAAATTTCGATCACGACAACAACCGGGACAAACTGGGATGATAAGTGGCATCATGCGCGAGTTGTTCGCAATGTCGATACCGGAAAAATCGAAATCTATTTCGACGATATGAACAAGCCGGTCATGACCGCAGTCGATAAAACATTTCAGTGGGGGAAAGTCGGAATCGGTTCGTTTGATGATCCCGGAAATTTCGATCAGATTCGAATTTATGGCAAAAAAGCAAAGCGATGAATCGCAGGTCAGGCCTTCCAGCCTGACAAAACAGCGTACTTTTACTCAAACCGAAACAATTATCTTCTCAGGCTAGTGCTGCAAGCAGCAATTGATGTGTAACGTTTTTTGGCATTTCGTAAGTGAAAAACGATTAGAAACGTTCAACGTCAATTCAAAAGGTTGACACTAGAAAGCCTAACCGACATGTCATTTCCAGAACGTCCGATCAATTTACTGGTAACCGGTGGCTGCGGGTTTATCGGCTCCAATTTCATTCGCCTGCTGCTTGGTGATGGCTCACCTGGAATGCCGGTTAAGTCGCTGGTAAACCTCGATAAATTGACGTATGCGGGGAATCTGGAAAACCTTGTTGAGATTGCTGATGATTCCCGGTATCAGTTTGTCAAAGGGGATATCGCAGATGCGGAGCTGGTTGCTCGGGTTTTGGAAAAGAATCTGATCGATGCAGTCGTTCATTTTGCAGCTGAGTCGCATGTTGATCGCTCGATTCTCGATTCATCTCCGTTTGTGCAGACGAATATCGTGGGAACACAAATTCTGCTGGATGCTGCTCGCAGTGCAGACATAAAGCGATTCGTCCAGGTTTCCACCGATGAAGTTTACGGTTCGCTGGGTGATGAAGGATTTTTCACTGAACAGACACCGCTGGCACCGAATAGTCCGTATTCATCTTCAAAAGCAGCTGCTGATCTGCTGGTTCGCAGTTATTGCCATACGTTCAACTTTCCCGGCATCATCACCCGCTGTTCCAATAACTACGGACCGTTCCAGTTTCCGGAAAAACTGATCCCGCTTTTCATTTCCAATGCCAGGAATGAGCGATCATTGCCCGTTTATGGAGACGGGAAAAATGTGCGGGACTGGATACATGTTTCAGATCATTGTAAAGGAGTTGCCAAAGCTCTCTGGCAGGGAAAACCGGGAGAGGTTTACAACTTCGGCGGGCGATGCGAATTGCAGAATATCAGGCTGACTGAGTTGTTACTTGAACTGCTGGATAAACCGAAATCTCTGATTCAGTATGTCAAAGACAGACCGGGGCACGATTTGCGTTATGCAATTGATTGCAGCAAGGCAGAAGCCGATTTGGACTGGTCGCCTGAAATTACTTTCGAGCAGGGACTAAAGGAAACTGTGGACTGGTATCTGGAGCATGAAGCGTGGTCATCGCGGATCCTCAGTGGCGAGTATCAAAAATATTATCAGCAGCAGTATGGAGAGGCGTTGAGTTCAGATTAAATTAGTGTCATTGTTTCCATGATGAAACCGATTTCGTGTCCGTCACGGATGAAAAAGTTGTGCTACAATTGGAGACAAATATTGCAGGCTGGGGTGATTCCCCGTATAGACCAGGATAATAAGGAATAAAAATGAATATTGTTGTTATAGGCACAGGCTATGTCGGGCTGGTTACCGGGACCTGTTTTGCCGAAAGTGGGAATGATGTCACTTGTGTCGATATTAACGAGGATAAGATCAATCGATTGCTTCAGGGCGAAATCCCTATTTATGAACCCGGCTTGACAGAGCTCGTGAAACGAAATGCAGCTTCCGGTCGGTTAAAGTTCACAACTGATGTCAGTGGTTGCGTCCCCGAAGCCTCCTGCGTTTTTCTGGCGGTTGGCACTCCGATGGGCGATGATGGTTCTGCTGATTTAAGTGGAATTTGGGCTGCAAGTGATTCCGTGGCTCCGTATCTGTCTGATGATGCTGTCGTTATTTGCAAAAGTACCGTTCCTGTGGGAACAAATCGCAAAGTTTACGAACGACTCAAGGAAAAACTGGGGCGCGACGTCAATGTTGCTTCTAACCCCGAGTTTCTCAAAGAGGGATGTGCAATTCAGGATTTTACCAAGCCGGACCGTGTCGTTGTGGGAGTGATGTCGCAGAAGGTCGGGAAAATTCTGGAAGAACTTTATAAGCCGTTCCTGCGTACAGAAAATCCATTTCTGGTGATGGGGTTGGAGTCAGCCGAAATGACTAAGTATGCAGCCAACTGCATGTTGGCGACAAAAATCAGCTTCATCAATCAGATGGCGAATCTGTGTGAAGTGGTTGGGGCAGATGTCAATGAAGTGCGGAAAGGAATGGGGCACGATCAGCGAATCGGCTTTCAGTTCCTGTTTCCCGGGGCAGGGTACGGCGGTTCCTGCTTTCCTAAAGATGTAAGAGCTTTAATCGCCACAGGCAAAGAACGCGGATTGACAACCGAGTTACTTCTTTCGGTGGATCATGTCAATCAGATCCAGAAAGACGTCCTGTTTAATAAAATAGAACGCTACTATCAGGGGAACCTGAAAGGTCGTACGATTGCAATCTGGGGGTTGGCATTCAAACCGAAGACCGATGACATTCGCGAGGCGCCCGCATTGGTTCTGATTGAACGCCTGCTTGAAGCCGGTGCTGATGTGCATGTTCACGATCCGATTGCGATGGGAAATGTCAAAGCTATCTATGGCGATAAAATCAAATACTCGGACCATCACTACGATGCCTTGCATGGCTCAGACGCTTTGGTAATTTGCACCGAATGGAATGAGTACCGTGCCCCTGATTTCGATTACATCAAACACCACCTGAGTGATCCGGTGATCTTCGATGGGCGGAATCTGTTTGAACCCGAGAAAATGTTCGAACGTGGCTTCCATTATTCAGGCATCGGGCTGAAGCAACCAAAAACATAAACGCTCAGCGGTATGAGCCAAACACGCTGGAGTTCACGCTTCAGCGTGTTTTTTTAGTATGGAGATTCAGCTTATTCACGAGCAGGTCGGTGGTCGTTAAAACGTGCTTGAGTGAAAGAGCTTACGGCCATCTTACCCGCAGCTCGCTGGCGTCTGGTGGTATATGCAAAGACGAAAAGAACCGTCGACTAACGACCAGCGGCTGATGAATAACCCGATCTAAACCGTGAACTTCAGCTTCATTTGGCTTTGGCTTTGGCTTTGGGTTTAACGTCTAACGATTCAGGAGCCACATCCTTGTAATCGCCAGCCAGGAAGAAGATGTAGTTCACGAGATCCCAGATCTGGTCGTCGGTTAAACCTTTGCCGCCATATGCTGGCATCGGGGTACCTTTGACACCCGCTGCGATTGCCCGGAAGACAACATTCGCGATATCATCGCTGGGATCAGTTGCTCCGTGAAAGACGCCGTACGTCAAATCGCGAGGTTCAACCACATTGCCCCAGACATCGTGTAACCCCGGTTCATCATATTCCGAGCCGTCCGGTTTTTTTTGCACCTTGGAGACCTGGTCGCCATCCCCTTTTCCCGTCAATCCATGGCACGATGCACATTGTGCGGAAGTTGAAAGATACAGTATTTTTCCATTGGCAAGTGAGGAAATTGAAGGTTCCGCTTTTGAAGGGCCGGTTCCATCAGGTCGGGGAACAGAAGGCTCGAGCTTGCTTTCAGGCTCGTCTGCCTGACTCCATTTTTCTGTAACGTCCAACGCGATATCGAAAGCGATTTCAGGAAAATCAATCTTCAGGAATTCCTGCATTTCTTCCTGGAATTGCTCGGTAACTTTCTGTTTTTCTTCTGCGGTTTCAGCTTCTTCCAATTGTTCATCAAGGTTGGCCTGAGAGAAATCAATTTCAGATTCTATGCACAATCCTCGCTCAATCTCTCCACGCATCGACAGGTATTTGGTGTATTGTGCGAGAGCATCAATTTCATGATTGCCCAAAATGGGGAACGTAGGCATTGCTGTTCCGGGAATTCCCCCTTTCAGTAAATTTCGTAAATCTTCTGTCGATGCTTTGATGTTGGTTTTTGTTGTCGTGTATTTCACCACGCCGAGCCTTAAATCCCGTGGCTTCGGTTTGAGCATATGCGCCTGCGGGCCATTTCCATCACCTGTTGCAGCATGACATTTCTGGCAATACTGCTTGTAAAGTTCCCGGCCGGTTCTCAATGTTTCATTAGGCTTTACGATACAGGGCGAACCTTTCTCTGCCAGATCGCACAGCGGTTCAGACAGCGTGATAATTCCGGAAATCTTACTGAATTCTCCCACCGTTACTTTATACGGATACGCTTCAGAAACTCTCCCTTCCTCTGCCGCTTTCAATTCAGCTTCCAGAATTGTTTCCGGGTCAAGAACGATTTCTATTACATCCCCTGCGACCACTTCGGGAGCGTCCTGTTCATATTTGATTTTAAGCCTGGTAATTCTGCCTTGCTCGTTTCGCTCTTTAACAGATCTGATTTTTCCTTCAATCCCTCCTCTTTCAATCGGGAACCAAAGGGGAGCCTCAGGAGCGGGAACGGTGCCAAACGTCTCGGCTAGTTCCGTTGAAATTGCCTGCCGGATCTCCGGGACAAGGCCTTTCGCTTTTTCGCTTTCAATAAATTGCGGATCCTGTGGTTTACCGCAACCGGAAAGGAGACTCAAAAGAACGACAGAAACAGATAAATATCTGCTGAAGATTGATAAAAAGGCGGGCATCTCAACTTATCCTTCAATATGAGGAACACTGCCAAACAAGCTAATTTAGACTCTTGATGACAGAAAATTCACGATCTTGTCCCATTTTACACCGCATCATGGTATCTGAAAAGACTCCATAGATGGAAACGCAAACAGACAGCCTGTGACATTTTGTAGCAGGGACAATTCGCAATGCGAGCCGTGATCTCCTTTAACAATACTGTAATGAAGGGATTTTTTTGCTGTTTTTTGTTCTCTACACACAACTTCTACGTTAACACGCACGAATTGGTACGTAGCTGGTAGAGTGCGTTGTAACGCACTTTTTCGTATGAGTATCTGATTTGTGTGCTGTGATTCACTTCATTGGGTTATGATTTCGCTTCGAATCGCAAATCACCACCAACAACCACTGAGGTCACTTTTCCGTGCAGTTTCATACCGGCGAACGGTGTCCTTTTTCCTTTGCTCAGGAATTGATTGGGGTCGATGATTACTTCGCGGTCAGCATCAAGAATCGTTACATCTGCAACCGCTCCTTCGGAAAGTGTTCCTGCATTCAGCCCGAGGATTTTTGCGGGGTTGATCGATAATTTTTCGATCAATTTTGACCAATCGAGAATATCTGTTTTGATCAGCCGACTAATACAGGCCGGGAGCATCGTTTCCAGCCCCACAACACCGAAAGGCGTTTGATCGAGTTCGCAGGTCACTTTTTCTTCCGCGAATGGTTGATGGTCGCTGCAAATGACATCAATCGTGCCATCCTGCAAACCGACCAGCAAAGCATCGATATCTGGTTGAGTTCGAAATGGGGGGAAAACTTTGTATTTCGAATCGAACTCTTTCATCGATTCATCAGTAAAAAAGAGATGATGCGGCGTTACGTCAGCGGTGATATTTACGCCCCGGGACCTGGCTTGCCGAATTTGTTCGACACCCGCTGCGGTTGTCATGCCCATTAAGTGAATCCGCCCACCAGTCATTTCAGCCAGCGTGATATCCCGGTGAATCATAATCGTTTCAGCCGCGGTCGGCATTGG
>WFOZ01000048.1 GCA_015487825.1 Planctomycetaceae bacterium | reverse complement strand
GAATAAGCCCGAAAAAAACGAACCTCCTGCCAGCAGAATCAGCATGATCAACCCGCAGGCGGTCAATCGGATCGACAACCCGACCAGAACCAGTTTTGGATGCCGCCCCAGCCAGATCAGTTCTTTTAGCGGAACCGCAAGACCGGTATTAAAAAGCAACCCTGCCAGCAAGATGTGGACGGCTGTCACCTCGCCCAGCGGAGTGTCTCCATAGCCAAGCAGTGGGTAATGCCGCAGCCAGATTCCCAGATCTGGCCAGTAAGCAGATAGCAAATACGCTAGCGCGATCAACGGTAACAGGTACCGTTGAATTAACTGCTCCGGCCAGGATACATTTGAACGGGAACTGGTCATCAATTCCTAATACAATCTATGATAAAAAGAATCTGTGAAATACCGCTGTGATGGGAAAAGGAGGCAACCTTCTGAAGATAACAGACTTCTGTGACGTTACGTAATACTGATTACGTAACACTCTAATAAAATAACGGCCTGTTTTCTCGAACTTCTACCGATTTTTTGATGCCACAGCAAATCATTGCGCACCCCGCCCCCCCCATAGAGCGAAAACCTGCGACCACTGGGGACATCAATTATTTCAAATTAAGAAAATATCCCAATAATCAATTTCCGGTGCTCACAGTTGTGGTTATATGTGCATGTCTCTTGATGTGCTTTGCCGGGATGCAGCACCTGTTCACATGTTGTTTGATGCCTCTGCTTATCATTACTTCCGATTTTTCTGTATGCTCCTCGATTAAACTATCTCTTGGTGATCGAAGCAAGAAGATATTGTATTTTATGATGGAAGTAACAGTATGAACTTCTCTGTTGAAAAGCTGATTGAAAATGGGCTGTCTCATTTCGATGCGGATGTTTGGGATGGGTTGCTCAGGCAGTTTGCTGCTTTCGATAATGAACCTGCCCGCTGGAAAAATATCACCACTGAATTGCTCGCTCCCGAAATTCCCTTTGCTGTTCATGAATATCTTTACGAACAGAATTATGAAAAATCTCGCAAAGAACAACTCCCCTGTCCCGCCTGGATTCCGGATGTTGAAGAAATTCAGAAAACGCATCTGGGGCAGTGGTTGAAAGCATTCGGATTTTCCACCAATGAAGAATTGCATCACTGGTCTGTCACGCATCCGGAAGAATTCACGAAAAAACTGACCGAAGCCTTATCGATCCAGTTCAGAAACAAGCCAACTCAATATTGCGATATTTCTGCAGGTGTTGAAAATGCTTGTTGGTATCGCGATGCAACGCTCAATATTATCGAAAGTTGTTTTCAGGCTGATGACGAGGCGATTGCAATTATCGCCGGCGATGCTGATAACCAGATGGAGCAGATTTCTTATGCTCAATTGAAAGCCGCGACGGCTAAAATTGCCAACGGGCTTTTTGAATTAGGAACCGCACCGGGTGATCGCGTTGCAGTCTCAATGCCGATGACTGTTGATGCCATCGCCATCTTCCTCGGAATTATCGCTGCAGGGTGTGCTGTTGTCACTATCGCAGACAGTTTTTCAGCCGCCGAAATTGCAGTACGATTGGAGATCACACGACCGAAATATATTTTTATCCAGGATGAAATTATTCGCAACGGGAAAGCACACCCTCTTTACGAAAAGATAAAATCTCAACAAGACATCCAGGCCATTTTGTTGCGAGCGACCTCACAATGCAACATCAGTTTGCGAGCCGGAGATATCGAATGGAATGATTTTCTTTCTGACAACACGACACTGAATTGCGTTGTCAGATGTCCGGAAGATGAAACGACAATTCTGTTTTCCTCCGGGACAACAGGCAACCCCAAAGCGATTCCCTGGGATCATCTCACGCCGATTAAATCAGCAAGCGATGCCTACTTTCATCACGATATTCATTCGGAAGATATTCTGTGCTGGCCCACCAATCTTGGCTGGATGATGGGGCCGTGGCTGGTTTATGCAGCGTTAATCAATAAAGCAACTATGGCAATTTCGCAAACGGTCCCCACAACACGAGCATTCTGCGAATTCGTTCAGCAGGCAAATGTAACAATGCTGGGGTTGGTCCCCAGTATCGTTTCTGCATGGCGAAAAAAAAATCAGACTGACGGCCTCAATTGGAGTTCGATTCGCTTATTCAGTTCAACGGGAGAATGTTCCAATGCCCGGGATATGTTCTGGCTGATGTCGCGAGCCGGTTACCGTCCTGTCATCGAATACTGCGGCGGAACCGAAACAGGAGGTGGATATATTACCGGAACATTGACCAGGCCGGCGGTCCCCGGCATGTTTTCATCCAGGGCGATTGGATTTGACTGGTTGATTCTGGACGAGGAGGGTAGAGAATCATCTATCGGGGAAGTCTTTTTTATTC
>WFOZ01000047.1 GCA_015487825.1 Planctomycetaceae bacterium | reverse complement strand
TTAGCGAACGGAGTCGAAACGGCTCTTCAAAGTTACGATAAGCCAGTCACCGGAAGCCTGGGTGTGGAATTGGTAAACGTTGAAATCGATTTCGCGACCCCGCCCACAAAAAAAGAAGTGCTTGCTTTAATCGCCTCCAATAACAAATACGACAAAATTCGAGGCAACGCATTACTAAAGGAATTGGAAACAGCAGGAAAGATTCGCACGACTTATCCGTACATGGTGCAGGTTGCTCATGTTGGTAGCATTAAGCTGATTGCACTCGCGGGAGAAGTGACGATTGATTACAGCCTGCGATTAAAAAAAGAAATGCAGGGCGATTTCATCTGGGTCGCCGCTTACTCCAACGACGTATTTGGCTACGTCCCGTCTGCTCGTGTCATCAAAGAAGGGGGCTACGAAGCGGGCGGAGCGATGCGTTACACTCGCTTCCCCGGACCATTCAAGCCGAGTCTCGAAGAAAAAATCGTTTCCACAATCATGCAGTTGGATAAAAAATTGGAACCAGCAAAGTAATCTTCTTTGAACGTGCCATTCCAATGATGGTGGCGTGGCGTGAGAAATGTAGTTTTCTAACGCCTATTTTCTTTCCAGACACTGTCGAAGTTCAGCAAAGTTGCGATCGAAGCGGACTCGCGTCAGTTTGGCGTTGATTTTGTCGCTTAGAGCGTGGCACATTCCGATGAACGAATCAACGGCCTTGTCTTCGTTAATCTGATGCGCAGTGAAATCGCCTAACGCATCCTGACGCAGTTTCGTTAGTTCATCCAGTAATTTCTGCAACTTTTGGGAATCTTCAGGATCGGGTTTTTCGTATTCATCAAGTTCAAGCTGCTTACGTTCAATAAGAAGCAGCGAACGAATATAGCTGTCGAGCTGATGCTCTGCATTTCTGGCGGAACGTTGAGACCACCAACGATAAACAAGCCAACCCGCAATTAACAACGAAACAATAAAGGAACGCATCCCCTCCATTCCTTCCACAAAGTTACTGTTGATAAGCGGTTTCAGCTCCGGATCGTAATAATGCCTTGCTCCCGGGTGTAACGAAAATTCGGGCTTCTCACGAGCAAACGAAGTCCCATGTGCGAACAACTCTCCAAGTTGTTGATGCCTGAGAAACTTCTCGCTTAACGCGATTGCCAAGACAGATTCAACCAAAGCATCCGGTATTTCCTCTCGTGCCAGTAACTGAGAGCGAAAAGCAATGGTATCGATATCGTTTTGAGGGGAAACTTTATTACGAATCTGATAAAGCCCCTGCGGAATTTGATACGGCGAAGTTGAAATATGATGCCGAACCGCAGCGGGGATATATGGTAAGCTCACATAATGAGTCTGACATTGATCAGCAAGCTGTTCGAAAAAATCGGCATGAATTCCAATCGTTACAAAAGCTGCATCGAGTGTCTGATTTCGAAAGCCTTCGATAATTTCATCATATTCGAAATACTTCGGCTGTATTTCTTTTTCCGATAAACCAAGGTGTTCAAGTAATAACAGACTCATCGCGTAATCGCCAGACTTCTTACGACCGACTGCGACCGACTTTCCTGCCAGTTGAGTCAACTGCTTAATGCCGGAATCATCGCGAACAATAACGTGTGCCACTTCGCTGTAAAGATTGGCCACAAAAGATGTGGATTGTTTGTAACGAGTCGGCTGGTTTTTGATGAGCATTTCTGTCCCCGCCTGATAAAGCGCAAAGTCAACTTCCCCGTTCCCGAGCAATTCGAGATTCATCAACGAACCGTCAGTCTGTCGAAGATCGACTTTAAGCTTCAGCTGTTCACGAATTTCATCAGCAAGCTGTTCCATCATCTGCCGATGTTGTCCACCGCTCGGGCCGGTAGCCAAAGTGATTTCATCCGGTAACCGCGTACTCCAGAGATAAACAGTATGTATCACCACCGGAAGACATACCAGTAATGCAAACGCAAGAATTCGCCACAGATATTTTCGCATATTTGAAACCTACATCGAATTTGTCGTTAATATGTATCGAGACAAAAAAGCCCGGTATCCGATAGACACAATTCAATCAATGTTGCTGGCAGAAATGAAGTCGGCCAGGGCGTTCAGGTTTTTCATAAATGTTCTGGTTTCGATGACAGGAGTTTTCTGATAGCTCGATCTTCCCGTGCGAATTTTCCCTTGAGTCACCCACGCCCCGCGTGCATCAAGGCTGTTAATGGCAGATTTAGCTTTGCTCTGTAGAAAAGGAGTTAAACGAGGCCGTTTTTCTGGATAACGCAACGATTTCAGTTTTTGAGAATCGAGACGTAATAGATGACGATACTGCCCTTCGAGTGAATCCAGATTGGAGCCAACGATAAATGCGTAATGCGTTGGCATATTATCGCTTTTGTAGGTTAGTTCATAATCCAGATTGAAATAAAGCGGCTTATTTGTTTTAAGCTCATAAAATCGAGCCAGTTTTTTCCCCGGCAGTTCTGAAGAACGCAGGTAACTGATAGCTCTGGGAATTGGTTCGAGAAATTTTCTGTCCCCCGTATGAATGTAAAGCCGCATCAACACTTTGATGACCCCTTGAGATTCTCCACCGGTGATCGCGGGAGGTTCGAATTTTCTTGCCCAGGCGGGGTACATGTTCATATCGTACTGCTGCGCCCAAGCTGGCTGCGGTTCAGGCATCTGTGCCAACAGAATAAACTCTCCAGCCCTGATGCCCGATTCGCGAAACCGATCTTCTGCGTAAATACGGTGAGCCAGAAACATCACCTCAATCATATCAGCGATCGTATTGTCGTTAAATGTGTAATACTTTGTGTAATTCTTTTTCGGATGGGCTCTCGACCAGCTTTCCGGGTAACTCGCTTTGAGTACGGGGAAATTTTCAGGAACAGGAAAACTGCTGTATTGCTGTGTCCAGGCTCCATTGGGGTATTGTGCTTTTAGAAAACTATCCTGAGCATATACGACAGCTTCATGGATTTGCTCGTCCTGAAAATTCAATTCCTGGTCAATCAACATCAGAAATCGTAAAGCTGATTGTGACTTATTGTCGTCAAAAGTTGTATTGTTTCGGCCTTTGGTAACCTCGCTTTTTCGGTACCGATATTTCAATGGCTTTTCAAAATCGATTAACGATGCCCAGCCCCCCGATTGCAACTGCCCTGCCACAAGCGAATAAGCGGCTTTCTTTGCCGCTTCCAATGCGACCAGCTCCTCTGTTTTCTGATACGCAACGAGCATCGCCTCCCCCACAGCAGGAGTGCCAGGCGGCTCGACCCAGATTTGATACTGAGTCGCCGCTTCCTCTCCTTGCCTTAAAGAAAGATCTTCACTGTAAGCGTATAAATATCCGCCATTGGTAGAAACTTCATCCTGAAAAAACAAGACCGCTTTTTTTAATGCAGTACGAGCCTGCTTCACAGAAACATCATCAGCTGCCAGGCAGACCTGACTGGTCGTGAAGAAAAAAATAAGCAGTAACCAAAGCCTGCTCCTGTTAACTCTGCTAAACATGGTATCCCCCTGCTTTCCAGCGGAATGTTTGATGAAAAAAATGCTGCACAACAGCTTGTTCTATAACAGTTATTGTACAACATTCCCAGTAACATCGCTTGGGTGGAACTCCCTGCCTTGAGAGCGGTAGATGTTGAAGAGAGATTCGCTATAGC
>WFOZ01000046.1 GCA_015487825.1 Planctomycetaceae bacterium | reverse complement strand
ATCCTGTTGACCGCGGGGTTGATCTGGCTCGAACAGGCACTCCGCCTGGCTGTTGGATTAATTCGTCGATTGCCGATCTCTGTAGAAAAACAAGAGAAACTGATCGATCTGGCAAGCCATGCGGCTGCCGGTACTTCTGCACTGAGGCAAGGGCGATTACTTTTGGCTTTAATCATCAATTCGCTACTTCAATGGAGTTGTAATTGCCTGATGATTTACATTTCGCTACGGAGTTTTGGGATCAACATCCCTTTTTCAGCCACACTGATTCTTCTGGGGGTTCTGGTTTTTGCAGTTACTATCCCTTCCTCACCAGGATTTTTTGGACTCATTCAAGCCGCCTTTGTGGGAACCCTCGAACTCTTTTCTGTCACTGAAGGAAGCGCGTTTGCAGCTTCTATTTATTATCATCTGCTTCAGTATGTTGTTGTTACAACGGTCGGACTAATCTGCCTGACCCGTTCTGGCTTCTCGCTCTCGCAAATCCAGCGGGAATCTGAACAAAGCGATAACCCGCAGGTATCAGACGAGACTCTTATTGACGTAACCTCTCAATCAACCTAAAGTTACCGCCATTCGTTTTCCGGGAACTCTCCCGATGTTTTAAAAGAAGATGGTACAAATTCAATGAGTTACGGCAGTGATGTTCCTGTTGAGCCTGAGACAATTCGCGGTGAAGGTTGGCCCTGTTTGCGTCAATTCTGCGTTTTCATGGAAAATCGTATCGGCAGTCTGCACGAACTGTTTCGCAAACTGGAACGCAATGATCTACGAATCATTGCGATGAGCGTGGTCGACAGTGCAGATTTTTCGACTGTGCGGCTAATGGTGGACGACACCGACCGTGCACGGGAACTTTTTACTCTTTCAAACTTCAACTGGTTTGAAAATGATGTGATCGGCGTCATCCTGCCTAATGTCCCTCAGCCGTTCGTAAAGGTTTGCCTGGCACTTGTGCAGGCGGAATTAAGTATCCACTACACTTACCCGCTATTGTTCCGAAAAAATGGACGAGGGGCAATCGCAATTGCCGTTGACGATATCGACACCGCTCAGGAAATACTCAAAGATCAGGGGTTGGAAATAATTACCGAAGACGACCTGAAAAACGACGACAGTTATTTCTTTTGATTCTATCCATTTTCCATTGCCTGCTCTGCAGTCCCTACGACTCAAATAACATCTATGCCAACTCCTTCCTCCAGGCAGAAACTTCCACTGAAGTCGATTGTAAAATGGACGCTGTTTCTGGTCGTACTCATTTATGTAGTTCGCTACGGATATCGGCAATGGAGCGCAGCCGATTTAAGTGAAGTTCAATGGTCCCCCGGTTGGTGGCTGGCCACGGGACTGCTCTATTTTTGCAGTTGGATACCAGCTGGATGCCTGTGGTGGCTGCTTTTGAAGCAGGCGGGAGTTCCGCTGAAATTTTACCCGACATTTCGGGCTCATTTTTGCGGTCACCTGGGAAAATATGTTCCGGGAAAAGCGCTCTCGCTTGTAATTCGCGCAGCCATGCTTCGTGAGTATAATGTCTCTGCCTCTCTGGCAGGCATGCTGGCGACAGTAGAAACGCTTATCACGATGGCAGCTGGCTTGCTTGTTGCAATTACGTTGCTGCCGGTTGTAATCGGCTCTGAATCGAGTGCCTCACTTACACAAATGATGCCTGCCCTGAAAATATTAACGGACCTCAACACTGGCACACAATACGCAATTTCAGGGCTAATCCTGCTACTGGCGATATTGGCAACCCCCATCATCTCTTGGGGACTTCAATGGATCACAATTCGGCTTGTTTCCAAAACAGGCTTACCGAACCAGAATCGAGAAGATTCACCAATTCGGTTTACGCCAAAAATGATTCTGCTCGGCTCTGCGATTGTTGCGATTGGCTGGGGCATTAACGGATTCAGTTTAGGATGCCTGCTGATGGGATGTGGCGTTTCGCCAAGTTCATTGGCAGACCCGCTGCTTTGGACGACTGCTGTTGCCGGTGCAACATCACTTGGATTCCTGGTCCTTTTTGCACCGGGAGGGCTGGGAGTACGGGAAGGAATTCTTATCGCGATTCTACAAATTTCTCCGCAAATCGATCCTTCACTGGCTGTCATTGTGGCAATTCTGTTTCGTATGATATCTTTTCTCAGTGAAGTAATTTTCTCTGGGCTACTTTATGCTTTGCCGGAAAAATCAATTGTCAGAAATCAGTAAAGAGAAGTATTCATGAATCGATTCTTTAACATTTTTTTCTTCCTTCTTCTGACAGCAACCTCT
>WFOZ01000045.1 GCA_015487825.1 Planctomycetaceae bacterium | reverse complement strand
GGGCATTCTTATTCTGAACCTGGTATTTCTTTCGCTGCCCGGCGATTGGCAATTATCGATGTTGCCCACGGACGGCAGCCAATTGGTAACGAAGATGGTCAGGTACAGGTCGCTTTCAATGGGGAATTATTTGATTACCCCATTGTCAGGGAAGAGTTACTGAAGAAAGGGCACCAGCTTAAAACTCATTGTGATACAGAAGCCTGGGCACATCTGTATGAGGATCATGGTGAAGATGTTTTCCTACAGGCACGCGGGCAGTTTGCAGCCTGCGTTTGGGATCGTCGGCAAAAGAAATTACTGCTTGGCCGGGACCGCGCTGGGATCTCGCCACTTTATTACACCATTGTAGATAACTGGCTGCTGTGGTCTTCTGAGATTCGTGGATTACTTGCAACAGGTATGGTCGATGCGAAGCCGGATCGTCTCGGGCTGGATTTTTATTTTAACTTCTTCTGTTTACCGAGTGAACGAACCTGCTTTGAAGGAATTCACATTCTGCCTCCCGGCTACCAGTTGAGAGTACAAAATGGAAGAATCGAGAAAAAGTGCTACTGGGATCTCGATTTCCCGGATGCGGGATCGGAACGCAGATTTGAAAATCCTGCTCAGGCCGAAGAGGAACTGGAACATCTTTTGCAGGAATCTGTTCGCAGGCGTCTTATCAGCGAAGTACCTGTCTGTTGTTATTTAAGTGGCGGTCTGGATTCTACAACTGTACTGGGGTTGGTAACGCGAACTCGCGAGCAGCCGATTCAGTCTTTCACTATTTCGCTTGATAAGTCGGGACCGGTTGATGAACGGGATCAGGCTGTCGAATCGGCTGAGATTCTCAAAAGTCCTTTGGAGATATTGCGGCTGAATTCATTAGATATCGCGAACGCATTTCCGGAACAGATCGTAGCTTCGGAAGGCCCGGTTTTTGACACTTCATCCTGCTGCCTGATGTTAATGGCCAAGCGGGTTCGCGAGATGGGGTATAAGGTGGCGTTGACGGGGGAAGGGGCGGATGAATTACTTGCCGGTTATGTCTGGTTCCGCTATGCCCATCAGCGTCAGATACCGGGACGTCCTGCCGTTCGTTTGTTTCGCCGATTGGCTTCCCTGACAGCAGGAGGGGGAAGAGCTCACCAGCATCCGATGTATGCGTTTCACGGTCACCGAATCGCTCAGCAAAGTTCTTACGAGTTAATTGGTCAATCACGGGAAGTTCTATATTCGGCAGATATGTGGAAATCAGTTGGCGATTATTCGCCGTATCAGGATGTTCCTGGAATGTGCGATAAGCGTATTGACCATTGGGAACCGCTAAATCGTTCATTATACGCCGGATTCAAAATTATGCTTCCCGGGTTACTCCTGGCTGCAAAAAGCGACCGTGTGACAATGAACAGTTCTGTTGAAGGGCGTTATCCGTTTTTGGATGAAGCAGTTGTTGATTTTTGTGCCTCGATCGATCCAAAATTGAAATTGAAAGGGAAGCAGAATAAATGGCTATTACGCCAGGTTGCTGCCCGCACCTTACCACCTCAAATTGCGAATCGCCCCAAGACAATGTTTCGCGCCTATCTGATGGCGAACTTTCTTGGCGAGAATCGTCCAGGCTGGGTCGACCAGCTGTTGAGCAAAGAGTCGTTGCAGAAATCGGGTTATTTCCAACACGCAGGAGTCGAGCGAGCCAGGCAGGCTCAGATGAAAAAAAGACGGCGTTCAATGGGAAGGTACATTCTCGATATGGGATTAATGGGGGTCCTTTCTACACAACTTTGGCATCATCTTTACATTGACTCCACACTTGCCGATCTTCCCGACTGGACCGGGATTCAGCATGGTGTGAATAGTTGAATTTTACAATTTTCGGGGTTTTAATTTCGTTGGTTGTTTCAACTCTGCAGAGTGTATTTATCATAGATAATTGAACAGTCCTGCCTGTTCTACAACAGTCTATTTCTTTGCGTCTTTCGCAAATTTCATAATTTTACTTGCGGTTCCAGCTCTCAGTACAATCCATCAGCGTTGTGGCTTTCGAGAGTAGGTTTTGTAAACATAGTTCAGAAAGAAGAGTAATGCAGACGGTCAAACTTTATACCGGCGATAGCCTTCCCAGTGTTGGCTTTGGTTTCTGGAAAGTTGAAGAAGAGGCAATTGAAGGTTTAATTGATTATGCAGTGAGGGCGGGCTATCGTCATTTTGATTGTGCCTGTGACTACGGAAACGAAGCAGCCGTCGGAGAGGGAATTGCTCGTGTTCTGGAGAAAAACATTTGCTCTCGCGATGAATTATGGATTACTTCCAAATTATGGAATACGTACCACGCAGCAGAACATGTTCGTCCTGCTGTTGAGAAAACATTGAAAGATCTGCAACTGGATTATCTGGATCTGTTTCTCATTCATTTTCCAATTTCGCAAAAGTTCGTTCCGATTGAACATCGCTATCCGCCGGGATGGTTTTACGATCCTGATGTCGAGTCTCCCAAAATGGAATTCTCGCCGGTCCCGATTCGGGAAACATGGCAGGCGATGGAAGAGTTAGTCGATGCAGGTCTGGTGAAGAATATTGGAGTTTCAAATTTTGGGACGTCTTTGATTCGTGATCTGTTAACGTACGCAAAAATTCGTCCCTCAGTTTTGCAGATAGAATCTCATCCGTATTTAACGCAGGAAAAGTTGATTCGATATGCACAGCAGGAGAAAATCGCAGTGACGGCATTTTCTCCTTTGGGGGCCCTTTCGTATGTTTCAATTGGTATGGCAGGGCAGGGGGAAACTGTTCTGGAACAGCCGGTCGTACAGATTGCAGCAAAACGGCATGGAAAAACCGCTGCACAAATTGTATTACGCTGGGCAGTGCAGAGAGGCCTGTCTATTGTTCCGAAATCAAGCCGCCCGGAGCGACTTGACGAAAATATTGCGTTATTCGATTTTGAATTGTCCGACGAAGAAATGCGAGCAATTTCTGCTCTTAACTGTAACCGCCGCTTCAACGATCCCGGCACTTTTTGTGAAGAGGCTTTCAACACTTTCTGCCCCATATATGAATAGGCTATCCTGGTCCTGTTACTTGTTTCGTTATTATTGGTGTCAGGAATCTGTTTAATTTATCGCAACAACTGATCTGGAAAAAGGGACAATTGGAATGAGATATATTCGAAGTGTTGCTCTATCTGTCACTCTTATTTTACTGATGGCTCCAGTTACCCTGAAGGCAGAGGAAATGATGAAACGAGAATTATTTGGAAGAACAAAATGGGGAACGAATATTGAAAAAATCACGCTGATCAACAAAAAAGGAATCAAGGCAGAATTTATAACACGAGGGGCAACCTTTTGCGCGATGAAGGTGCCTGACCGTGAAGGTAAGCTGGCAGATGTGCTACTTGGTTTTGACAAAGTCTCCGGTTATGAGTCAGAAGGAAATCAATACTTTGGCTGTATTGCAGGTCGAGTATGCAACCGAATCGGTAAGGGGCAGTTTGCGATTGATGGGAAAAAGTATCAGCTATACATCAATAATCCACCCAATCATTTGCATGGTGGCAATGGTAACAGCCTGGATAAAGTTGTCTGGAATGCAGATGAAGTAAAATGCGATCAGGGGGGCAGTGTAAAGTTTTCTTACCACAGCCCTGATGGTGAAGAAAATTATCCCGGGAACTTACTGATCGAAGTGACCTACACGCTGACTGACAATAATGAAGTACGCATCGAATATTATGCGACAACCGATCAGGCGACTCCTGTCAGCCTGACCAATCATGCTTACTTCAATCTTGCTGGAGCCGGTTCTAAAACGGTTCTTAATCACGAATTAACGCTCAATGCCGATCATTACACCGCGACCGATGAAACGCTGATTCCAACCGGAGAAATTGCACCGGTCAAAGGGACCTTACTTGATTTTACGACGCCTCATCTGATTGGCGAACGGATCGATAAACTGACTGACACTCCCTGGTTAGGCTATGATCACAATTTTGTTATCAACCGAAAAGGTGATGGACTGGTGCAGGCTGCCAAATTGAAAGATCCACAATCGGGACGTGTTCTAACCGTGTTTACTGATCAGCCGGGAATTCAGTTTTATTCCGGCAACTTCCTGTTTGGACAAAAAGGAAAACAGGGGAAAGAATATGCATACCGCTCTGCGATCTGTCTTGAAACACAGCATTATCCGGATTCTGTTAACAAACCGGACTGGCCTACAGTAATCCTTCGCCCTGGCGAAGAATATCACCATGTTTGTGTTTATGCTTTTTCAGTGGATTGAGAATATTTCAGCTGAATGCAGTTAATAAATTCAGGCAGAAAAAAACGCCACTCCCGGTATAATGGAGTGGCGTTTTGTGATCAGTCAATTTCAGTCGCGACACTACAGGTAGTGCCGTTGCCTGGTTCAGGATTGTAGCATCATCTCTGCGTGCGAGCTTCCTTCAATTAATGAAGAGAGTTGCAGGAGTTCTTCGAGTTGCTCAACGCGTTTTTGTGAAACCTCTGGAGTGGGGTCTTCACGGCGTAGTTTTACGGAGCTGCGGATATACCTTAACCCCTGAAGCAAGAGATCCTGCTGGCGCGAGGTTAATTCTACTTTTCGTCGATCTGTCATGGGTGTAATACCCTCCTATTTCGGAAGTCGGCCTCCGAACATCCCTTTTCTGATACCGACGATTTACGCCCGCCATCAACCGTGTTCTTAACAAAAAGCTGTTGAGAACTGGTATTTATGTCGGGTTCTTTGACTTTATTGTAACGTACACCTGGTTAAATGATAGCAAATACGAGGCCAAACTCAAATCAAAACAAGTTGTTTATGTAATAAAAAGAGTCTATTTCAGCTTTGTAGAAGTCCAGATTACCAGGTTTCTATAGGTTGTTATTGGATTGGAAACTTACAAAACGCATCATACGAATGAGTTCATCGAGCCAGTTGGGAGGAAAACTTTTCCTCTGATTTAAACGGGCTTACGAGTGGCACTTTCGGTCTTTTGAAAATAATTGCAAAATTGTTGTAACCGTTACGATCCACTAATCAACTGGCGGAGTTATTAGGTTT
The DNA here is from genome assembly GCA_015487825.1 of Planctomycetaceae bacterium. Lineage (GTDB taxonomy): Bacteria > Planctomycetota > Planctomycetia > Planctomycetales > Planctomycetaceae > Rubinisphaera. The sequence continues at coordinate 3,658 of WFOZ01000045.1, read as the reverse complement.
GGCGGATCGCAAACTTCCTGCTCGAAATGCTTCACTCATCGCCTTGGGGATTTCCGCTTCTGCAAGAACAACATGAGCTCTGTTCTCAAATGTCAATGCGGTCATTTCCGCTTCAGTTGCAACTGCATTTGCTCGCTTTTCTTCTGCTCTTGCCCGGGCAACCCGGACATCAGCTTCAGCCTGATCCGCCTGCAGTCGGGCGCCAATATTGTCACCCACATCAATATCTGCGATATCGATGGAAACAATTTCGTAAGCAGTTTGTGAATCGAGGCTTTTGTTGAGAACAGCTTTGGCGATCAGCATTGGATTTGCCAGAACTTCTTTATGGTTTTCGCAGGAACCAATAGCAGAGATAATTCCTTCACCAACTCGAGCAATAACAGTATCTTCAGTTGCTCCCCCGACAAGTTGTGCCAGGTTTGTACGAACTGTGACACGGGCCCGGGCTTTAAGTTGAATGCCATCTTTCGAGACACCATCAAGAGTTTTGCGAGAATGTTTTTTAGGGTCGGGGCAATCGATAACTTTAGGATCGACACTTGTGCGAACTGCACCAACAACATCTCGACCCGCCAGATCAATCGCGGCTGCGGTATCCCAGTCGAGCTCAATTTTTGCACGTTGGGCAGCAATTAAAGCTTGCACAACCCGTCTGACATTGCCACCAGCCAGATAGTGTGCTTCTATCGCAACGGTTGGGATTGAAGGTAGTCCCGCCTGGACTGCCATAATTCGAGAGTCAATAATTGTGTGAGGGTTTACTTTTCGAAGTGACATGAGAACCAGCCGAATAGGTCCCACATGCGAACCGGAAGTAAATCCACGCAACCAAAGGTGGAAATATTTACTGAAGAGAACAAAAAAGACAATCAGAATGACAACGATAAAAAACGCCGCCGCCATAAAGAGAACTTCTGGCATATTTCCATCTCCATAATACTAATGGCTAAATTTCCCGTGGCTCGGTTATCAAAACAAACCAGTCCGCAAATGGGAACATCACCGGAATAATTGAAAAAGAGTTGAATCCAAGTTTGCCAACTAAGCGTATGTTACTGTTTGTATCATCCATGATGCAAGTTTGCAGCCTGTTTTGCAGGATGAAATAGAGAGATATCCTGCTGAGCGGAAAACGGTCATTTCTGAACATGAAAAGCGGGTGGAACGTAAATTGTACAGATTCTGGGAAACGAGTTTCACAGCTGGTTTCCGGTTTGGTACAATTTATATCGTATTCGCGGGCCTTTGCCTGTTCAGGCAGTTTCTGTATCGTTCCACCAACTACTCCGAAAGAATTCCTTCTTTCCTATGAGTCGAGTTGCTCCCAATGATGGCCCGCGTTCAGCACCTCGTAAAGCGAGAAGCGGGAAAAGTGTTGAAAAATCTGGAGCGGCAGAGCGTTCATCAGAAAACTCTCCTGAAATTCTCCTTGAGAGAGGCAGCTGGTGGGATCGTTATATGGAGCGCTCTGCAATTGGTGGTTTGCTACTGAGCCTGTTTTTGCATGCGGTCCTTCTTCTGTTTCTGACTTTTATAATTGTGCGTCCTGCCGGTGTTGGAGAAGTTCTATTTCTGATTTCCACTTCAGATGAAGAAGGAGTGGAAGAAATCGAGATGCTTGCGGAAGTTGACTTGTCTGACGATACGATGGTCAAAGATGATGCGGTTGCGGATTCACTATCATCGAATGTCTCAACCCTTGAAGAACCATCCCGGAACATCGAAGAAATTATTTTAGATCCTACCGGAGCAAATTTATTCAGCCTGGAAGAGATTCCCAACCTCGATATTAAAACAGATTTCGGAGGTCGCAGTGCCGCCACACGAGACAAACTTCTGAAAATGTTTGGCGGCACCATTAAAAGCGAGCAGGCTGTTCGAAATGCTCTTCGCTGGCTCGCCGCAAGGCAGGCTGCTGACGGGAGTTGGAGTTTCGATCATCGCCGGAAAAATGATCGCCATCGGGATCATCAGGCTGGTTCGTTAAAGAATTGTCGAATCGGAGCAACTGCATTGGCTTTGATGACATTCCTCGGTGCAGGGGAGACGCAAAAGCATGGGATGTATATGGACCGTGTCGAAAACGGGTTGAAGTATTTGGTTGGTCACGCAGTTAAAGTGCCTGAAGGGTACGATTTGCGAGGACGCATCGGCCCGAATCATAATCAGGTGCCCGGCGGGAACTATCCTATGTATGCTCATGCTTTAGCGACAATTGCCATTTGCGAAGCGTATGCGATGACAAGAGATCGTCGCTTACGCCCCGTTGCTCAAGGAGCGATCGAGTTCATTTATCAAACTCGCAATCAGGAACAGGGCGGTTGGCGTTATCGCCCGAAAGAAGCAGGAGACCTTTCTGTTTCCGGCTGGATGATTATGGCATTGCAAAGTGGAAAAACAGCCAGGCTTCGTGTTATCAGAACGGCATTCACAAGTTCTACAACATTCCTTGATGCGACGCAGCACGAACGAGGATCGAAATACTCTTATACTCCCAGGCAGGGCCCAAGGCCGTCAACGACTTCGATCGGTCTGTTGTGCAGAATGTATCTCGGTTGGAAAAATGATCATCCCGCCCTGCAAAACGGGGTTTCCTATCTGAGCCAGACAGGTCCCAGTCCGAATAACATGTACTATAATTATTACGCGACACAAGTGATGCACCACGCGGGAGGGGCGACCTGGCCGAAGTGGAATCTTGTTATGCGGGATTCCCTCGTTCAGACTCAATTGAAAAAAGGTCCGGAAAAGGGAAGCTGGAACGTCACCGACCCCCACGGCGGCAGCGGAGGTCGGCTCTATCAAACCTGCCTGTCAGCGATGACACTCGAAGTTTATTACAGACACTTGCCGCTATATCAGATGCAGGCGGTTGGAAGTGAATAAGAATTTATTTCGTGTTTTTCAATATTCCCTATAAGGTTCCATCCAGTCCCTTCTGATAATACTTGTGTGTAATTTCATCCTGATGTTCGAGTAGCCAATCAATACTCGGTTCGTTACACATTGCTTTATGAATCGCTTGTGCGGTTGCTTTGCGGTGAATATCGAACAGGGATTTGTGATCCAGGTTTTCATCCGTTGCCACACCGGGATTCAGCCAGACAGAGCAGACAATTCCGAGTTCGTCGACTTTCTCTTTTGGAATATCTCCCGCACGAACTGCATCGAGTACACCATTGGCAATTGCAGCCTGAACCGTTCCCATCAGAATGTTGGTGTAAGCACTACTCTTAACCGTTACCTTACTGACCATCAAAGTGACGGGGCGGACCTGAATATCGGTGTCCAGAATCGCAAAAACCTTGGAGTGTCCGGCTGCCTGGCCGCCGGTGAGTGTTGCGATTGCAGTTCCAACAGGTCCATCTAGCTCGCCAATGACAATTTCAGGTTCCGCAGCAGTAAAGGGAGGGCCACCGGCAATAAGACATTCACCAGTCCGCATTACAATTCGATCACTCATCTAAATAATTCCTTATTATTGTTTTTAATATTCGGAAAACCCAAGCCGTTCAACAGCCTAACCAGTCTATAAGCAAAGCACAAATCCGGCGAGTCATTCAGACCTCCGTTTCCGGAATCACCTCTTTTCTTCAGATAATTTCTCATTCGAAATGCAGGATGGCGTGCTTGCACCTGTCTTCGCGTCTCGGGT
>WFOZ01000044.1 GCA_015487825.1 Planctomycetaceae bacterium | reverse complement strand
GGGCTTCCCGGCCCTCTTCTCCGCTATTTGAAGCATCGCGGTGTATTGATTCGTCGAGACATATTTACTCATGGGGACAATGTGCGGTTCCACCAAGCATTGCCTTATCATGGAGATGACGATAATGGGAATACGATTGTTGTTGGGAGGTTTCCTGCAATAATTGCTGCTATTCGTGATCTTGACGGAGATATCATTACGTTGCACAGAACTTACCTGACCACTCGTGGGAAAAAGGCCAAAGTTGAATGTCCTCGTAAAATGATGTCGGTGCCTGATGATAAATGCGTCGTTGGTGCAGCCATTCAGCTTGGGGGACTCCCAAAAGATGGCGTGATCGGCGTTGCTGAAGGGTTAGAGACTGCTTTGTCTCCTATGCGTGCGTATGGGATACCCACTTGGTCATGTGTGTCTACGGTAATCATGGAGGGCTTTATTCCCCCTGCTGGCGTGCATACCGTGATTGGCTGGGAAGATAAGGATCGGTCTCTGGCTGGCCAGATTGCAATGGAGGCACTGAAAAAAAGATTAGAACAACAAAACATTCGCTTTATTCGGATGGCTATTCGCAGACAAATACCTAGCGGTAAGAAGTCTATCGATTGGAATGACGTTCTGGTCAATGAAGGTGTCATGGGGTTCCCAGCGTGGAACAACCTCAATCACGTTGTTTCAGGGGTTGCATCATGGGCATCTTGAATATGAATGTGGTTAATACAACGCCTGGCGTTAACGTTGATGATCCATTTTGCCCTCCCAAGGGTTTTGGTGGGACTGCCGAAAAGTATAAAGAACTATGTCGAAAACGGTTAGTGGACGTGATGCTTGGCCAGCGAATGAGTGTCATGGCTAAGTATGCTGGTCAAACGTCAAATTCGATCGATATAAAAGGCCCTTATGCTAAAAAGGCAGGACAGATTATTAACACATTGCAACAATCGCCAAAGAGTAAATAACACTCAATGGCATTTGGATAAGATGGTTCGTTAACAGCGGCCATCTTTATTTTAACCCTGGAGGGGCTTTACCCCTGCGGGGGTAGTGCTTCTCCATTAAATTATGAAGGAGTACTACATGAAAAAGAAGAATAAAACAGGTGCGCGAACAAGTGCCCTGTATAAATTGATTAAGCCTCATTTGGCTAATAAGCGGAATGTGTTATCCGAGGATCTACGGAAACTCGGGATTTACGCAATTGGCTTGGGACTTGTGGCCTATATCGTTGCAGGTGATAAAATTACGAATAAAGAAGCCTTGGCTATCGGAGTATTTGGTTTGCTGTGGTGGGCAACAGGGCTACTCTTATCTAAGACAGAGGAGAAATGATTATGAGTACTTTATGGCTAATGTTGGGACTAATATCTTTGGTGATAGGGGTTCTGGTATGGGGTGTATTGTTTACTGAAAAGCAGGAGTCTCTTGCAAAAAAGCGGTAAAAAAGTCATCAAAAGATGACTAAATAATCATTTTCACGAAGGGCCAGTTTATTCTGGCCTCTTTTTGATTGTATTTTTGTAAATCCATAGTTTAATTATAAAAATAACAGGTTAGAGGGTTCGGGTATGAACATATTTAAGTTAGTGGTAAGCATTTCCCTTGGTTGGTTGTTGTTTTCTCTGCCAGTACTGGCAGATGCCTCCCAGGCGTGTCCGAGTACGCCCTATATTCTCCAAACCCCGGAGGGTTATGACCATCTCAGGTATGCGCCGGCAGAGCGCGAGAGGATGTATGACGGCGGGGGGTTTGTCGCATCGGTAGATGGTTTTGATGATGATAATGGGGATGGCAATAAAGAGTATCTCGTACAGCCAACTTGGGTGGCTTACCAGCTCAAAGCCTACAAGTCTCCAAGGGGGAGTAACTTTGCTCCAGCCTATAAGCGTCCCAGAGACTGGTATCGGATATCGCTATTCGATGAGGAAAGGAAAAAGTATCAAACGAACAAACGCATCGATAACTCATACGATGGAGTGGGGCGCATCTGGAATAGAGGTCATTTGGCACAGCGAGCAGGCGTTAATCGATTGGGAGAGGAGTACGGGTGCAATACTCATGTGTTTGCAAATGCGGTGCCCCAAAAAGCCAGTTTTAATCAAGGGATATGGCTTGGGCTGGAAAATTATGTGTCATCACTGGCCAACGAACGAGGTGAACTGTGGGTGGTAACGGGGCCAGTATTCGATTATGGCCACCCCCTGGAAACCATTGGGGAGTGGGATAAAAAAGAAATCCCGGTCGCTATTCCAGACAAAATGTTCAAAGTGGTGTTTATGGAGCGGGAGAATGGCGTAGAAGTGCTTTCCTTTATTTACCCGAATAAATATGAAGACCTGCCTGAGCAGTATCTTAGTGGGAATTGCCAGAGGGATAAAATATATAACCATACACCTTACCTGGTCTCTCTCTCAGAGATTGAGAGTGCGACTGGGTTAACATTCTTTGCACACAGCCCTATCGACCTCAGTGAGTTCAAAGCGGTTCGCGCAACCGGATTGCCAACACTTAATTCGGAAAACGTTGTCGGTTACTGCCTATAAATATTCCAGAAGAGGAGGGGGCGCAAACGAGATCTTGAGATAGGCGACAGTTATTCTGTCACACAGGGGGAAAAGTTATACCACCAATGATTGCATATACAATCATTGGTGGTATAATTATTGTCAAGAGAATCATTATATCAATCAGATGAGGCACCCATTGGACATATTTCCTCTTGATATCGCAACAGGCAACGCTTTTTGCAACCGAACCCAGGAAATAGAGCGCCTGAGTACCAATATAGAAGGTGTTACCCATACGCTAATCACCGCCCCGCGACGCATGGGAAAAACCAGCTTAGTCATTGAAACGCTCAACCGTCTGGATATCGCCAGGCTTATCCCCGTTCACCTGGATCTGATGTTGACCAGCTCTCCAACAAGTGTGCAACAGTATATTCTCAAAGCGGTTGGAGAGGGCATCTCAGAAATAAAGCCCATCGCCAGCAAGCTGAATCAGGCAGGCCAACAACTTAAAAAGGCTTTGCTAAGTCTGCGTCCTCAAATCGAGATTACCGATGATGGGTTTAAAATCAAACTGGAAGCCACAAAAAGTCCTGTTGAAAGTATTAGCGATGCTCTGACCGGCCTCGATGAGCTGGCCAATAAACACGGGTATCGCGTGGTGTTTTATATGGATGAGTTCCAGCAGCTCGCAGACATGGCGGACAATGAAACCTTGGAAGCTGCAATCCGCCACGCGGCTCAACACGCCAAGGCCACAGCCTATATTTTCACCGGCAGCAATCGCCACATGTTATCCCTTATGTTTGATGACAGCGCACGACCGCTTTACCACCTGTGCGACAAGATCGTAATAGAGCGCATCAACACAAGTGAGTACGCCGCATACCTGAAAAAGCAGGCTAAGAAACGCTGGAAAAAGCCGATTACAGAAACGGCTATAGCAACGATTATGAAATGCACCCAGCAGCACCCCTACTATGTCAATGTCTTATGTCGTCACCTCTGGCGTGAAAAAACGCCCCCTAGTGCTAAAAAGGCTATGGAGGCTTGGTGTCACTACATTCAGTATGAACGTGGACGAGTGATTTCTGATATCAATAAACTCAGCAACAATCAGCGGGAATTATTAATACTGATTGCCAATGAGCCAACCGACACACCTTATGCGGAACACTATTTGTCGCGGGTCAACTTCGCCCGTGGCAGCGTCAGAAATATATTGAAAGCCCTGATAGAGCAGGATTTTATACTGTGTGATCAGAACGGATTCTATCGCGCACAAGATCCAGTCATAGAGGCCTACATTCGCCATAAACAGCAAGGCAGTTCTTTGATACATGTCTGATTTTCATAATTTCACTGGTAGCAAGCGCAGCCAGTTCTGACAATCAGGCAATGGGCAGCAGCTACAGTGGCCAAACAGGCCGCTGGACAGAACTTTCGCTGTACAAAACCAAGGGCGGAAAATTCATCTGCCATCAAGTTGGACGCACACTCTGGCAGGGTGAGCGCGACCGTTTCAGCGGTAAAGTTTGCGAAACGTTGGAAGAGGTTAAAGAGTTTTTTGGACACCGCTGGCTTGCTAAAGAGCTGTACGCCGAGGCTGGCATTGATGACGCGGTAGAAGTGGAGTAACAGCAAGGGGCTTCGGCCCCTTTCTTTTTGACTATGACAAATATTCTAAATTGGCCTGATTACGAAGTGCTCCAGGTGGTAGAGCTGGAGCACGATTATCAGGTACACGCCGAAGTTTCTAAGCCCCCCACACATTGCTCGCACTGCAATCACTCTGAAATTGTCGGTTTTGGCCGACGTGATGAAGTGATCATGGATACCCCTGTCCACGGCAAACGAACAGGCATCATGCTCAACCGCCGTCGCTATCGCTGCCAGTCCTGCCGGAAGACATTTCTGGAGCCTGTACCGCACAAAGACGCCAAGCGGCAGATGACCAACCGCCTGATCCAGTACATCGAGCGTGAAAGCCTTCGGCGGACGTTCTCTGGTGTGGCTGAGGATGTTGGGGTCGATGAAAAAACCGTCCGCAACATTTTCAACGACTACTGCGAGCGGCTAGAAAAAACGCTCAAATTCGAGATGCCGCAGTGGCTGGGTATCGACGAGATCCACATCATCAAGCCGCGCTGTGTGATTACCAACATCGAACAGCAGACCATCGTGGATATGCTGGACAACCGCAACAAAACCACGGTTACCCGCTACCTGAGCAAGCACAAAGACCGTGATCAGGTACGCTACGTGGCAATGGATATGTGGAGACCGTATCGACAAGCGGTAGAAACCATGATCCCTGACGCCACGGTGATCATCGACAAATTCCACGTTGTCAGGATGGCAAACGAATCTCTGGAACGCGCTCGCAAGGCCATCAGGAGCGATCTGACAGCGCAGCAGCGCCGTGGGTTGATGCGAGATAGGTTCG
>WFOZ01000043.1 GCA_015487825.1 Planctomycetaceae bacterium | reverse complement strand
TGCTTCTTCCATACTGCGATCACATAGGTGAGTCACATCCAACCCCATTTTTAACTCTTGCATATTTTGCAGCAGTTTTTTTCCATCGGATGTCAACGGACCATCCACCGCGGTGCCTGCTGCATATTGTCCGAAGCCGTAATGGACCGGACCAATCGCGCGGAGTCCATTATCGTGCCACATCGAAAGTTCATCCGGCTGCGTGATCGGGTCGGCTCCTTCCATTGAAAGAATCATTCCGAGTGGAAGTTTTTCACCCTCTTTTTTCGCGGTCCACTTGGTAAGGTGATCATCAAAATCGGCCTGCGTTTGAATCAGTCGAATATGCCCTTGCCGTTCCCACAAGGTGTAACAGGCACGCTGCGCATGAGCGGCGGCAAAGGCTCCGATGCGAGTTGTATAATCGATATCGGTCCGCAGATACTGCTGCTTCAATTGAAGCTGCGGCCCGCTTCTTGCCAGTAATGTTGCCAGGCACAAAAAAATATTTCCCTTGTGCATTTCCTCAAAGGTAAGCACCGCATTGCCACGATAAGCGACATCGGTCATCGCCGCTTCCCGCTCGTTCAATTCACTCAAACTTTGTGTCAAATCCCGTTCATGCGAAGCCGCATTCCATGCTAAATCCAGGTGTGCATCAATCAGCAGTCTCATTATCGTTCGCCTTAATTATAGTTCATCACCAGCATTACCCATCAGCGACATGTTAATTGTTCGACAACAGCTCTTGCAACCACTGGAAGAGACTGACAAAGCCTGCAAGCATCTGGCGTCATATTCGCATCGCATAAAAAGATGGCTCAACGGCCTGTATTTTTGTAACAATTACACCGAAAACGCCCTCGAATTGTAAGCCTGCTTACTAAATAGTGTGAGGAATGCAATTTTGAATTCTCTCTAGGTGTTTCTCTATATTTTTGCTACAAATCCCGCCCCATCACATCATATTCCTTCCTTTGGCGGACATTTCTCAATGGTACGTCCTGTGCTCTATAATCATTTCCTGTGGGCAGATTTAAAGTCTCCCAAAGCAATATGCGCACCATTCGTGCGCCTCTGTTACGAACGCTTAAGGTATCTCTCAGGTTATAGCAAACCAGCCATGCTGGGCCTTTTAATAACAGGCTTCCTTCTGGGAGTTCCAGCCTCAGCCCAGTTGCATCAACCTTTTCGGAATCAGGCATATCAGTCGCTTCCCGACTCTTCAAGGCCATCTTTCCAGACGCTGCCCGGTTCATCGAAACATTATTTTGAACCATTTCAGGGCAGATACCAGAAAAACTCTCTGATCAGACAACGACCAAACAGAGTAACGCCTGTTTCTAACTACGAACCTGAAACTCAGTTCGTTCCTTCGGGCCAATTACCCCCGGCTCCTGCTGAATTATATGCCCCCAACTCGACATTAAAACAACCAACCGGAAATACCGTTCCTCCACTTCCCCCCACACTGCCCAATCCCGGCGGTCATACCTTCGAACCGGGTCGCAATCTGGCCCCCCTTGCCCCGGCTCAATCCGGCTCACTCTATCATTCCCCCTACGATAACTCAGGAGGAAATACCTTTCAGGTTCCAGATCAGTCATTGCCCTACTCCACACAGCCTCAGGATTGTCTCGACTGCCTGGACGGTTTTTACGGTTATGGCTCTGCATGGGGATGGACAGTCATGCCCAAAGACATCCTGTATCAATCTTACCTGGGCGGCCCACGCGAACCACGATTCGGGCAGGCGTTTCTTTATCGGAAGGGCTCCGGAGCAATCTGGTCACTGGAGGCTGGTGGGCGAGCAGGAATCTTACGTTACGGCTCGGGACCGGGCGAACCACTCGAAGGCTGGCAGCTGGATCTTTGGGGAGCCGCTTTTCCCCGTTTGAATATGAATGAAAACTCCGAGCTCGATGCCGTCGATTTCAGAGTTGGTGTTCCCTTAACGTGGAGAAAAGGACCGGTACAACTGAAATTTGAATGGAGCCACATCAGCTCTCACGCAGGGGATGAATTCATGATAAGAAACCCGACGTTCGTTCGGATTGACTACCTGCGAGACTCTTTCCTGCTTGGTGGTGGCTACTTCGTGAACCCCGATTTGCGTCTTTATGCCGATGCTGAATATGCCTACAACACCAACGGCGGTTCCGAGCCATGGCATTTCCAGTTCGGTTTCGACTACTCTCCGGTTTGCACTTCAGATTATCAATCAATCAGGCACCCTCAACCATTTCTTGCTTCCAGCGCCAATCTTCGCCAGGAAGTTAATTTCAGCGGCGGGATTAACGTCGTTGCAGGATTGCAGTGGCGCAGCGATGAATCAACAAGTCTGTTTCGTATCGGCTTGCAATATTATCAGGGACAATCTCTACAGTACGAATTCCTGGGCGTCTACGAAGAACTGATCGGCTTTGGAATGTGGTACGATTTTTAACCCCCTGCAAAACAGATTCTCAGTGTGTAATCGGCCTGGTGGAAATGACGAAATCGTCGAAGTAAACGTATTCATCTTTGGTGCTTGACCAGCTGGCATTGCTTCCTCCAAAGAAAGTCGAGAAGTAAAACTTGTCGATGGAAAAATCGGGAACATCGCGGAAGCGAACATCATTGCGGCTCAGCACTTTTTCACCATTCCACCATCCCTCGATAATGCCATCATTCTTCTTCGGCGTGTTGATCACAATACGAGTCTCCACCTGATACCAGAGACCCGGCTTAAAAATTCGTTGCCCACCGATATCCCACGCCATGCTTTCGCCATAAATACCAACCTGATCCGGATGATAGACATACTGCACCGCTTTGCCTCCCCTGCGCCACATCATACGGGCACTCCACCCATCTCTACCGTCAGGCCGGTTCCCGCCGGTGTTCCCTTTGCCGCCACGTAGTCCGGGAATCTTGCCACCCTTAACAAAATCAAAGCCGGTTCCAAATTTGATCCGGTAGGCACAATAAAGTTCATCGTAGCTTTCAGGCAGCGTTACGCTCCATTGAGCGCCTCCTTTTCGAGGACCGTAAGTTCCTTTGGGATAGAAGACTCGCAACGAACGGCCGGTCCTGGCTTCGGCTCCGTTAACAATATGCACTCTCCCCTGCCTGAGACCACCAGCCCACTGAACCCACTTCCATTCAGACTTTAGCGAACTTATGGCGTACTCCCCCAAAGGCGACTTGTCGAAATCAACTCGCAGTATCTGTCCGGCTGGACTCTCCGCCTGGCAAGTGCTGACAAAAGAAACCATCAGTATCGCAAACAAAAAAATCGGTACCCTGCACATAAGATTTCTCCTCATAGATTCCTGAAGACTCAATTTCATTCTGCCACCAACTCGGATTATCACCAGTGCGTCTTCTATCCTTAATTTTGGAGTCGATTCCATCGGATAGTGCGACAACGGAGCACGGACCAACAAAACTCAACCCCCAATTTAAGGCCTGAAAAGGCACTAG
>WFOZ01000042.1 GCA_015487825.1 Planctomycetaceae bacterium | reverse complement strand
TGTATAAGAGACAGGATATAAGCCTGCCCGAACAGCAGTAAAATCGGGAGACGATTGGTCATAACTCTTCGGCAACAATTCCTCCAGATTCTGAATCAACGACTCAAGCTGCTTTAGTTCAGGGCGTTCTGTCCTGGGGGCCAGTTCAGGCAGATCAACGGAACTATCAGACCAGTCAATTTCCAGAAATTCCTCTTCTGCCGGTTCCGTCCAATTGAGTCTGGTGATTGCCTCACGCAGTGAATGGCTTTGCTCCAATGCAGATCGCAATGCCTGTGCCGGTGCAAGGACTGCGCCGGTTTTCCATAATGCAAACCAGAGAGAAGCCATCTTTCCACCAAGAATACGTACCGCAAACTCTGCAAACGAGTGAGGTGACTTTGCAATCCAGACTGAGGAGGCCTTTACCTGAATTGCATCAAGCACTTGGCAATCCGGAATATGAGCAGACTCCGTCATTATCTCCGTCAACAAAAACCACTCGGCTGATGATTGAGTGACAATCTGAGAAATCGTTTCCAGATTTTCAAACTGCTCAATAATGTCGCATTGATAAATCTGCCCGTTATGACAAGCCGAGTCAATCCCGCTGGCGGCAACGATGTGTAACTTTGGCATGGAATACTTTCCTGTAATTGTTCAATGCGTACTGATAGTCTGTTTTTCAATCCATCTACTATCGCCCAACACCTAATCCCTGACTCGTGGATTACTGCAAAATTGGTAACAAGTCGGATGAACCATGCTGGATATTCTGCGTAACAATTTCGCCCAGCAGCGTTGTGGGAGTGCAATCTGTAATACCGACATGGGCCAGGGTGCCGATCAGCCGCTCGTTGCCGTTGAAGACAACAATTCGATCGCAGCGGGAGCGGCCGACAAGTTGATCCGGCCCTGCATTGGAAGGGCGATCCTGTTCGGCTTTGATTGCATTTTTGCTCGGCCCTTAGACAAGCACTTCTACTTCCCGCCCGATGAAATCGGCGTTGTCTTCTGCGCTGATCGCGTTTTGCAGATCGAGCATTTCGTTATTGCGACGTTTTTTTACTTCATCAGGTACATCGTCGGGAAAATTTGCAGCCGCCCTGGTGCCAGAACGCTCGGAATACTTAAAGATGAAACTGTTTTTGAATCTGCATTCACGCACCAGTTCCATACTTTTCTGATGAGCTTGTTCCGTTTCGCCGCAGAAGCCGACGATGAAGTCACTCGAAATAGAGCAGCCTGGTACAATTTCCCGAATGCGAGCCATCATCTCTCGATAATCTGCAACAGTGTAGCCACGCTTCATCCGTTTGAGCATTTCATCGCAACCATGCTGTAGCGGCACATGTAGATAATGGGCCACTTTGGGCAAATCGCGAAGTGCCTGAAGCAAGTCGACAGTCATATCTTTCGGGTAGCTGGTAACAAATTTGATCCGCTTGATCCCATCGACATCGTGAATCAGTTCGAGTAAATCCGCGAGTCGGGACTGCTTACCGTTTTCTGTATGTTTGTAACTGTTAACCGTTTGGCCCAGCAGTGTAATTTCCTGAACGCCCTGATCTTTCAGAGCGACAACTTCCCGGTAGATTTCGCTGGGAGGACGACTCTGTTCCGGCCCACGTGTCATCGGGACAACACAGTATGTGCAGAATTTATCACAACCGATCATAATTCGCACATACGCCTGATAGGGTGAAGGACGCATTTCAGGATCGCGAAGCGGATCGTAACTTTGAAAGCTTTGAGAAACTTCCGTTCGAGAACCATCCCGTCTGCCCAGACTGACCGCCAGTTGTCGATCCCGGTTATTGCGGACTTCGCCAACCAGGCGAGGAATTTCCGCCAGTTGCCCGGTCCCTACCACTAAATCGACATGTGGTGCGCGTTGAAAGATCAACTTCTGATCCTTCTGTGCCATACAGCCCATCACGCCGATAACAAGATTGGGACGAGTCTGTTTACTGTATTTGAATCGTCCCAACTGGCTATATATTTTCTCTTCGGCACGTTCTCGAACGCTACATGTATTAAACAGTATGGTATCGGCCAGTTTGTGGTTATCGGTTAACTCGTAACCATCCTGACGCAGCGCAGCGACGACCAGTTCGCTGTCAAGGACATTCATCTGACAGCCAACCGTTTCAATGAACAGCTTTTTGTTATGTTCGGTTTGATTCATACGAAAACAATTTTTTTGCCAGCAATATTTATACTGTATGAGTTGCGGCAGCGGACCCTACGCGACCTGATTTTCCTGTTGGGCGGCAGCCTCCGGAGCCGCATCTTTCTGTTCTGCTTCGAAGGTCTCTTTTTTCGCGGCCTCTTTTTTTGCCTGCTTCTTAAGCAGATAGTAATGAATCCGCCTGTGCTGATTCATCAATGTAAGAAGTGATCGCAGTGCCAGGACTGCGAAAACGCCATACAATATAAAAAGCCAGATATTCACATCCATGTGGAGTTCCAGTATTCAGTTATTAACTCGTTCTACATAACTGCCTGTTTCAAGATCGATCTTGATTCGATTACCCTGTTCGATGAAAGCAGGTACCTGCACTTCAGCCCCGGTTTCTACTGTTGCTCCCTTGGTCACATTCGTTGCAGTGTTCCCTTTGGCAGCCGGCTCGGTGTAAGTTACTTCCAGAACAACCTGAAGAGGCGGAGTCATTGTGATCAACTGGTTATTCCAGAACAGCAGGTCAACTTCAGCGCCTTCTTGCAGAAAACGCATCTGGTTTTCACACAAAGCAGCCGGAAGGGCAAACTGCTCAAACGATTCGTTATCCAGAAAGTAGAAATTACTTCCATCCCGATAAGAATAACTCCCCTTACTTTTTCGTACGTCCGCTTCTTCAAGTGCTTCACCACTTTTGTAGGTACGGTCAAGCATTGTTCCCTTGAGAAGATTTCTGAGCTTTGTTTTATACAATGCCTGCCCTTTGCCCGGCTTGACAAAATTGCACTCCAGCATTTCATAAGGCTCGCCGTCGAGGATAACCTTTATCCCCTTTTTGAAATCTCCCGTGTTAATCTGCGGCATCGTGTTTCTTCCAAACAGTTAAGCTGTTAAATATATGAATAAGGTATAG
>WFOZ01000041.1 GCA_015487825.1 Planctomycetaceae bacterium | reverse complement strand
GTCCGTAAGGGAGAACATGACACAGCGTACCGGTATCACGCACACCGCCGCAGGCGTTTGGCTGGCCTGTCAGCGAGAAGGGAGTCATACCCGGCTTGCCGATTTGCCCTGTCAGCAAATGCAAATTGTGAACCAAATTATTCACCCAGACCCCGGCTGTGCGTTGATTCAGCCCCATCGACCAAAGCGACATGGTCGGCCCTTTGGCAAACAGTTTAGCTGCGTCCTCAATCGCTTTTGCAGAAACCCCGGAGCTCTTTGCTGCTTTCTCGGGCGTGTAATCCTCCAGGAATTCCACGTAGTCATCAAAGGTCACATCCCCTTCTTTTTTCAGTTTGAAGGTAATCTTCTTCTCGACAAACTCTTTGGAATAGAGTTTATCGCGGACGATGACGTAAGCCATGGCGTTCAGGATTTCGAGGTCGTATCCGGGAATCGGATCAAGATGAATATCGGTCACAGAGCGAACCGGCGTTTTCCGCGGATCGAGCGTAATAATTTTCGCCTTTTTCCCCTTCTGGCGGTTGATTAAAATCTGATCAAAAATGACCGGATGCGCCTCAGCGGTGTTGGTGCCAATCAGGAAAAAGACACGGGCATGTTCAATATCGTCGTACGATCCCATCGGCTCATCTTTGCCGTATGTTGAAACATATCCACCGACAGCACTGACCATGCACAGCCTGGGGTTACCTTCGACATTGTTCGTTCCAATGCCTCCCTTGAAAAGCCGATTGGCCAGATAACTTTCTTCAGAAAGACACTGTCCGGACCCGTAATAAGCAACGCTGTCCGGCCCATGCTCGCTGATATCTTTGCTGAACCGATCTGCGATGAGCGTCATCGCTTCTTCCCAGGTAGCATCAACCAGCTTGCCATCTTTGCGAATTTGCGGAGTAGTGAGACGATCTGGCGAGTAAATAATTTTCGGCAGGAACAACGCCTTGGCACAAACCAAGCCCTTTGTCGTAGGATGCTCCGTATCACCACGCAGGGCGACGAGCCGATCCTCCTTCATTCCCAACTGCACACCGCAGCCTGTGCCACAAAAGCGACAGACAGATTTGTGCCAGGTCAAGGAAGCTTTATCGAGATCGGCATCGGCACCAGATTTTTGGGCAGGCCCGCTGCCCTCTCCCGTGCATCCCGCAACCGTACAAACAGTCGCAATAGCAGAAGACTTAATGAAATCACGTCTTGTAGCGTTCATCTTGCTTTCTCTCCCAAAAATTCGACAGACTGAAACCGCCAGTCGCATGACCGGCCGAGAATCCATCTCCGTTGGGAAAGCACAGCTCAGCAAAATGTGTGATCATTTTTGGAGTGAACCGCACTCCCGAAAAAGATGGCTCCTCACTTCTATTTAAGGTGATTCGCAACTATTCAGCGGACCCTACGGCTGAATAGTTACGGTGATTCTAAAAAATTCAGTGGGCCTGACCCGAACAATTCTCAGGCAGCCCTTCCAATGGAACAAGTTTTTCCTGTGTAGATTCATCATGGCAGTAAACCGGCCACGTTCCTAAGACCTCTGGAAAACTATCAACTTCATTTGAGAGCGTATCGACCGCTTCGTTGAGAGTCGGTTTTTCAATCAGCAGCCCCACACGTCCCCTTTCTTCATTCACCGCAAAGGGAGTCACGTCCTGCAGGTCAGTCAGTTTTTGAAAGAGTCGATCATAATCCGACACGCCGACTCTCGCCAAAACCCCGACAACAACACCTGATGAGGTTTCCAGTTTTTCAACCATCACAACGACCTGATAAGAGAACCCAGCACGGCTGGTTCGTTTTGACAACCGTAACCAAAATGAAACATCAAAAATTCGCACAGCACACAAAAGAATTGACCGTTGGTAGCACGGACAACTGAGTCCGCATTCTACACTCCTTTGCAAATCACAATACACAGAAATACCCCGCACTGCGACAAAATGGTCCGCAATAGCATGCAGCAGAAACGCCGAGTCCTCAATATAGTCTGAGGGTAGCAATTCCTGCGAGGTGAGTGACATTATTGCAGGCAGCTTACTTTGTGGTGTTGGTGTTCGCTTTATTCGGGGATTGGGTAGTACTGTGCGAACTTGTAGCCTCCCCCTTCAGGAACAGCTTTGCTGACAATGAAGTCGGCGACTTTGATTGCACTGGTTGTCAGTTCCTTGTCATTGAGATAGAGCCCCGAGTAAGCCAATGCGACGCAGACACCTGTTTGTCCGTAATCGAGTGCCAGGTTGAGCTGTTTTCCGGGTCGATCGGGGCAAGCCATTGTTCCATTTTCCAGTTCGATGCAGGAAGCTTCAACAATGCTCGCCATCGCTTTGATTGCCCTGTTCAGTTTTTCCACATGATCGGGATGTTCGTCTCCCAGTGCTTCGATACATTGGAGAAGAAAATGAACCGCTCCCCCACTGCCGCCACAAAGCCCAAAGCCTCCATCGCCTCCTGCATAGGTTAATGTCTTGCCTTCATATTTTTCAATTCGCTGCAAAGCATAAATCGCTGCTCCCCGGGCGTATTCTTTACACTGTTTTGCCAATTCCGGATTCTCTTTTGCGTTGACTTGTGCCCCCTTTAGAAAGGCCCAGCCGATCCCTCCGGTTCCGCTGCCGTAACCGATGTTATGAGTAATTTTCTGATGCCGCATGTAATGCCAGACGTAGCCTTGTCCATCCTTTTGAGCGACACTCATCAGATATCTCAAATTCGCATTGGCAAGTAATAGCGGGGTTGTTCCGTCAGACAATTTCAGTTCCGGCAGTTCCTGAGACAATTTCAAAAGTGGCAAAATGATTCCCGCCTGTCCATAACAGTAACCGGTTTCGCAAACTTGTTTATTTCTAACTGCTGGCCATGCGAGGACGAGTTCACCATCTTTTGATTCCATTTTTTTACTGCGCAGTTTCAGGTTGATTAAAATTCCTTTGAGTGCCTGCAAATATTCATCGCGAGGTTCCACTTTGTGAGCCGCCAGAATGGTATCCATCATATTTCCCAGGCCGTGAGAATGGCCCGCCAGAAAACCAAGACCTTTTGCACGGGGGGTGTGCGACCAGCCATACGCCGTCCCTAAAGGTGTCTTTTTTTTCTGGGCGTACTGCTCCACGAGCATTCGTGCTCCTGCAATCCCAGCCTGTTTATACCGCTCATCCTTGCTCGATTCGTAGCCCTCAAAGAAGGTGCGGATAATATGGCAGACCCCAGGCGTATTGATATGACGATTCGGATGTCCCGCAGGAGCCGAGGTTGAAAAATACCATGTCATTCGTCCCTGTTGATCTCGCTCGGCAACATGAAGCAGCCAGTCGAGAGCCCCCTTCCAGTATTTGTCATATTTCGGGTCGACCTTCGACAATTCCATAAAGGTATAGGCAACGCCTGAAGCGCCATGAGAATCCGTCATAAAAGCGGGGCCGTCTTCAGGCGGGACAGCTCGTACTGGAGAAGCCATTATCAGAATCGCCACAAATGCCAAACTCAAAACTCTCGCGCGACAGATCATCTTGCGGACTCCGTAAAACATGCAGGTGAAAAATAATGAGAGGGCTGGGAACGCAATGAAACGATTTCCCCAGAGAACTTGACCCCGGTTACTTGGAAATAAACCCGCGATGTCCGAAATAGTTTCGGTTGTTTTTATTGGTTCGCTTTTATTTGCAGCAACAAGTAGCGTGGAGTGTTGGTTACGGCTGCTAATGGCGAGCAGATTTCAATCTTTTCAAACTGTAAAGGCTTCTCTTTCAATTGTGAATGTCATCCTGATCGTGTAATAATAAATCCGGACTGATCTTTTCGAGGTACTCTATTTTACGATAAGGATTCATCATGTTGAAATATTGCTTTGTGTTAGGGCTTACTTTATTTTCGATGAGTGGAACTCTGCATGCTCAGGATACTCTGAATTTTCCGCATCTGGGCGAAGTGATTCGGCATGACGATCAGATGGATCGTATCATTCCGGCAGATGCTTTGATCGAAGTTTTAGCATCCGGATTTGAATGGACTGAGGGCCCGCTTTGGGTGCCGGGGAAGCCGGGATATCTTCTGTTTTCAGATATCCCACGTAATTCTGTTTACAAATGGGAAGAAGGAAAAGGGGCTTCGCTGTTTTTGAAACCGAGTGGTTACACCGGTGTGGGAAACTATGGCGGCGAACCGGGGTGCAACGGGTTGATGCTCGATTCCCAAAGCAGACTCGTTTCTTGCGAACATGGCGATCGTCGTATTTCGGTGCTGACAAAAAATGGAGGAAAGCGGACGCTCGTTGATAACTATCAAGGCAAACGGCTCAATAGTCCGAACGATCTTGTTTTTCATTCCTGCGGCGATTTATTGTTTACCGATCCAATTTACGGTCTTCCCCAAAGATGGGACGATCCTCGCAGAGAGTTGGATTTTTGTGGTGTGTATCGCCTTAAAAAGGATGGAGAGCTGATTCTGTTAACCGGCGATATGACCCGTCCCAACGGTATCGCTTTTTCTCCTGATGAAAAAACATTGTACGTTGCACAGTCCGACCCGCAAGCTGCAATCTGGAATGCGTTCCCGGTCAATGCAGATGGATCGCTGGGCAAAGCCCGTTTGTTGTACGATTCAACCGAGAGTGTCGGAAAGCTTCCCGGTCTGCCTGATGGAATGGCAATAGCAACCGATGGAACAATTTTCGCAACCGGACCGGGCGGCGTTTATATTTTCACGCCACAGGGAAAATTACTGGGAAGAATAAGCACGGGCGAGAGAACTTCCAACTGCACGTTCGGCGGTGCGGATGGTACGACACTTTATATGACAGCCGATACCTATCTCTGCAGAATTCAGACCAGATTGACAGGGCTGTCTCATAAAAAATGAAACAGTAATTCTTCAGAGAGGCAGGGCAGGGGGCTCTATCTAACTGGACAGCGCCAGGTTCAACTCGTTCCCAAGCTCCTGCTTGGGAACGCACGGCTGGGAAGGTCCTCCTTCCCAGCTGTTTTCTTCGTTTTAGATGATTTGTGACTCTACCGGATTCTATGTGCCAGTAATTTCAATAC
>WFOZ01000040.1 GCA_015487825.1 Planctomycetaceae bacterium | reverse complement strand
TTTTAAGGCGCGTTCTCGCGGGCAAAATGGAAATCCCGCAAGAGAACCGGTTTCTTGTTCCGGAAAACCTTTCGAATGAATCTGAGCCAGTCAGCGAAAAGCCCGAAGAGAAAGCCGAAACCGAATCAGCAGAAAAAACAATCAGCGACTTAATGGTGGCAGCTTCTGTCGATAAGCAGGAAAAAGATGAAGAAAAAAAGGTTGAAGTTCCCGGCTGGCTAAATCGTCTCCCCGCGCTTAATGCAATTCTTAATGGATCTGCGTTGATTCTGCTTCTTGTCGGATACCGATTGATTCGCCAGGGTAAACGCGAAGCTCACAGACAAACAATGCTGCTGGCTTTTGCCGTTTCGATCGCTTTTCTGGGTAGTTATTTGACTTATCACTGGGGGCTGCATCATTACACGGGGGCCTCTTCGCGGAAGTTCCCTGAGCTCGGCTTTCTGCGGCAGGTTTATCTTTCCATCCTGATCAGTCACATTATTCTGGCTGCGCTGGTCCCGTTCCTTTCTGTCATTACGATTTATCTGGGATTGAAGCAGAAGTGGGAAAAACATCGCACGGTTGCCCAGGTTACCTTCCCAATCTGGTTGTATGTTTCCGCAACCGGTGTCATAATTTACGTGATGCTGTACCACATGGCCGGTGTTTGAAATAGTTGGAGTTCATCCTTCAGGTTGCTTTTCGTCATGAATAAAACATTAAAATTACTTTTACTTCTGTTCGCTGTTTGCTGTTTCTCATTGAGTGCAGGCGTTTCTACTGTTCGGGCCTGTCCGATGTGCAAAATTGCAACCGAAGATGCCGGGACGGATCGTCAGCCGCAGGCGTACATGGCAAGTATTATAACAATGCTTTCCATGCCCGCTGCTCTATTTACCTTTC
Source organism: Planctomycetaceae bacterium (assembly GCA_015487825.1). Classification (GTDB taxonomy): domain Bacteria; phylum Planctomycetota; class Planctomycetia; order Planctomycetales; family Planctomycetaceae; genus Rubinisphaera. The sequence continues at coordinate 12,591 of WFOZ01000040.1, read as the reverse complement.
TGGGGGTTTCGCTCTATCGCATCTCATCCAGGGAACAGATGATAGCCGACCAACTGAATAAAAAATCTGAAAAGTAGGGTCTGCTGTGCGGACTGCTGAATTGTAATAACATCTCTATTTGGTCCGCACATCAGACTTTGCGGATATTTTTTTCCATCGCTTTTGAATGAATGATTATGGCTGAAGATATTTCAAAACTACATTTTGCAACTCGTGCTGTTCATACCGGAGTGAATAAAGACTCGCTGTTTAACAGTTGTACGACGCCGATTTACACCTCGTCAACTTATTACTGGAACGATCTGGAAACCAACTCCGGCTACGATTACACCCGTTCTGCCAATCCGACACGTACAGCACTGGAAGAAAATATCTCAGCACTCGAAGGTGGTGTTGGCGCTCAGGCGACTGCAACAGGTATGGCTGCCATCACCGCGGCGATGCATCTGTTTTCGCCTCACGATCATATTATCGCAGGCAACGATATTTACGGCGGCACATACCGCCTGTTTGCAGATGTCTTCACAAAAATGGGGCTGCAGTTTTCTTTTGTCGATATGAGCGATCCACAAAATGTGAAAGACGCTCTCAAGCCGGAAACAAAGTGTATCTGGATTGAAACGCCGAGTAATCCACTGCTCAATTTAGTCGATATCGCAGCCGTGACGCAAATCGCCAAACAGGCGGAAGTCCTGACGATTGCGGATAACACATTCCTCTCGCCTTACCTTCAACGCCCGTTCGAATATGGTGTTGATATTATTGTTCATTCGACAACAAAGTATCTTAACGGACATTCCGATGTGGTCGGCGGTTGTGTTGTTTCACGCACGGAAGAACTGGCTGCGAAAGTTGCCTACACGGTTAACGCACTTGGGTTGGCCTGCGCTCCATTCGATGCCTTTCTTGTGCTGCGAGGCGTCAAAACTCTTGCCCCGCGAATGGAAGCGCACCAACGTGGTGCAGCAGCGCTGGCAACGATGCTTAACGAACATTCCAATGTCGAGAAAGTTTATTATCCCGGCCTGGAATCGCATCCGCATCACGAACTGGCAAAAAAACAGCAAAGCGGTTTCGGTGGCATGTTAAGTTTTGATATTAAAGGAGGCCGTCCGGCTGCGGAAAAACTGTTTGCAAAAATCCAACTCTTCCAACTGGCAGAATCGCTTGGCGGAATCGAATCACTGATCGAATACCCCGAAACAATGAGCCATGCATCAATGACACTCGAAGCTCGCCGGGAAGCAGGCATCTCCGAAAACACAATCCGCGTTTCGGTCGGTATCGAAACCCCGGAAGACCTGGTAGCTGATATGAGGCAGGCGCTGGAAGAGTGAAAGTGGGCTCATTTCAATTTACTGAATAGATTCAGACAAAGAAAATGGTTCTTGTGAATATGACGTCGTTCCCTATCGAACTTTTCCGGAACTCCTTTTGGGTTAGACGTTACTTCATCGATGTAACCATTTGCGTTTCGCTGTTGTTATGTCAGCCAGCGAATTTGCTTGCTCGGCAAATTAATTTCGACAAACAAATTGCACCGATATTTGTTTCGCACTGTCTGGAATGTCACAGCGGAGCCGAACCTGAAGGGGGGCTTTCGTTAACTGACGTCAATATTGCGATGAACGGTGGCGATAGTGGCAAGGTGATTGTTGCCAATGATGCCGCTGGCAGCCTCTTGTGGGAACAGGTCAACGATGACGAAATGCCTCCCAAACACCCATTAAGCAAACAGGAGAAAGCGACCCTGAAGGAATGGATTGATCAAGGAGCAAAGTGGGGAAAGAGTCCGCTTGATCCGTTTTCGATCACCACTTCCACACGAGCCGGCCGCGATTGGTGGTCGCTGAAACCGCTACAGAATATCAATCCACCACAAGTGAAAGGTTCGGATTGGGGAAGTAACCAGATCGATGCTTTTGTGTTAAATCGGCTGCAGAAAAACGGTTTACAGCCCTCCCCCGAAGCTGATCCGCGAACGCTCATTCGACGTCTTTATTTCGATTTGCTCGGACTCCCCCCTACGCCTGAGCAAGTCGCTTTGTTTGTTGCTGCCCCTTCCGAAGAAATGTATCAGCTAATCGTCAAAGAATTACTGATGTCGAAACATTATGGCGAACGATGGGGGCGGCATTGGCTTGATGTGGTCCGCTTTGGGGAAAGTGATGGATTTGAACGAAACTTTCCCCGCAAGAATGCCTGGCATTATCGGGACTGGATAATCGATGCGTTAAATGCTGATATGCCTTATGATGATTTCGTGCGCATGCAGTTAATTGGCGATCAGCTTACTGGTGGAATCGAAGGAGCGGCGGCGACGGGGTTTTGGGTCGCAGGTGTGCATAATACGACTGTCGGCGGCAGCGAGCGGATGAAGCAACTCGCCCGCCAGGACGAAATCGAAGAAGTGCTCGCAACGCTCGGACAGACCTTTCTCGGTTTGACGATCAACTGTGCCCGATGCCACGAGCATAAGTTCGATCCGGTTACCCAGAAAGAATACTATCAACTCGCCTCATCAATTTCCGGACTGGGCCATGGCGAACGTGTTGAACAATCGCCCGGTTTTCAGAGGACATTAACCAGCATCAAAAGGCGCCTGTCGCAGTTGCAAAGTGAACTCTCTGTGATGGATGCAAATGCAAGCAAAGAAATTATCGAGGCACGTCAGGCAGAAAAAATTGCTGCTCCCAAACCGCCTGTCGCGATGGCTCGCTGGGAGTTTGACAGCGATTTCAATGATTCCATCGGTAACCTGAACGGTAAAGCAATAGGAAATGCGAAAATTGAAAATGGTGCGCTGATCTTAGATGGTCAGAGTTTTGTCGAAACTGCACCGGTTCAGCGTGATATCGCAGAGAAAACATTCGAAGCCTGGGTGCAGTTGGAAAATCTGGAGCAACGCGGCGGAGCAGCGATTTCAATAGGTACGCGAAATGGCGGCGTATTCGATGCGATTGTATTTGGCGAACGAACACCGAAGCATTGGATGCCAGGCAGCAACGGTTTCGTTCGCACCGATTCGTTTAACGGCTTTGCAGAAGAAGCCGTCACTAAGCCTGTCCATATTGCAATCGTCTACAAAAAAGAGGGGACAATTATCGGTTATCGAAATGGGATTGCTTACGGTCAACCGATTCGTAAATCACCGATTTTCAATTACAAAGCTGGTGAAACAGAAATTCTATTTGGGTTACGACATAAACCGCCTGGTGGAAATCGTTTTTTGAAAGCAAAAATTCATCGAGCCGCATTTTACGACCGGGCATTATCGCCGGAAGAAATTGCAGCCTCGGCAGGAGAATCGTCAAAGTATGTTTCAGAAAAACAAATTGTCGAATCGCTTGATCGTAAACAACGTGAACAACGCAAGGTAATAAAATCGAAGATTGCATCATTAACTGTTGCCAGAGACGAAGTATCTGAGAAGGCGAATCTTCGTATTTATACATTGACTGCCGGCAAAGGGAAAAAGACCAATGTGTTGTTGCGTGGTGATCCCGACAACGTTGGCGAAGTTGTATCCCCGGCTGCCTTTGCCGCTATTGAAGGGCTCTCTTCTGATTTCGGTTTGGCTCCCGATGCCCCGGAAAAAATCCGCAGACGTAAACTGGCCGAGTGGATCACGCATCATGAGAATCCGCTGTTTGCCCGTGTGATGGTGAATCGAATCTGGCATTATCATTTTGGTGTGGGGATTGTCGATACACCAAATGATTTCGGTTTCAACGGCACAAGGCCCAGCCATCCAGAACTGCTCGAATATCTGGCGTGGCAGTTTCGTGCCAATGGTTATCGGATGAAACCACTTCATCGCCTGATCGTTAATTCCAGCACTTATCGCCAGGCGGCGTTCGGTTTGACGAAAACAGAGCGACAAAAAGCAGAATCGAAAGATGCCAGTAATCGATTGCTCTGGCGTGGAAACGTGCGACGACTGGAAGCTGAAGCGTTGCGAGATGCAATGCTGGCGGTAACAGGAAAATTGAATACTGAAATGGGCGGGCCGAGCTTCGAGGATGTTTCGGTTATATTGAATAAAGGGACAACCTATTACGAACCGATTGATGTGGATGGACCGGAAGTCTGGCGACGAACGGTTTACCGCTTCAATCCACGCGGCGGCCGCAGCGCACTGCTCGATACATTTGATTGCCCTGATTCATCAACGACTACGCCTCGGCGGTCAGTCACTACAACGCCGCTCCAATCGTTGAGTTTAATGAACAATTCGTTCGTATTGCGTATGTCTGATTATTTTGCTCAGCGGGTAAAATCCAAAGCGGGTAAAGATGAAACAGCTCAAATTATCTACGCCTGGCGTCTGGCGATTGCGCGTCAACCGAACGAAAAAGAACTGGAACTTTCCAGGCAACTGGTATCGAAACATGGTTTGCCGGCGCTGTGTCGAGGTCTGTTTAATTTCAATGAATTCGTAATGATCGAGTAACTGATGAATCATTCCATCACACCAACACGTCGTGATCTGTTCCACTGGGGAATTAACGGTCTGGCTGCGACTGCGTTTGTTTCGTTGTTGAATCGTGAAACAGCAGCGGCACCGAAAGATGCCAAAACGCTGGTGCCGAAAGCGAAACGGGCGATTCATATTTGCCTGGTCGGGGGGATGAGTCATGTTGATTCATTCGATTACAAACCTGAATTGAAAAAGTTCCATGGCAAGTCACTGAAAACAAACGAAGAGGTCGATCTTTTCTTCGGACAGATGGGACTGCTTCGCAAAGAAGACTGGCAGTTCAAACCGCGAGGCGACAGTGGACTGATGATTTCCGACATGTTTCCGCACATTGCAGAAATGGCAGATGATTTAACGATCCTGCGTTCAATGGAATCGAAGTCGGCCAATCACACTCCGGCTTTGTTTCTTGCCAACAGCGGTTTTGAATTCAATGGTTTTCCTTCGATGGGAAGCTGGATTTCGTATGGCATGGGATTGGAAAATGAATCGCTGCCGGCGTATGTGGTGTTAAACGATAAGCGTGGTGCGCCTAATACGGGAGAGTCGACCTGGAGTAGTGCGTTTTTGCCTTCGAATCATCAGGGAGTCGTCCTGCGAAGTGGTAAGCAACCTGTTCGAGATCTGTTTCCTGCTGTCAAACTCAATAAAGAAACGGATGAGGCAACGCGGCAGTTTATCCGTTCGATTAATCAGGAGCATCTTCATCGCACGGGAGCTGATGCGGCGATTGTAGACCGGCTGAAAAGTTACGAACTGGCTGCAAAAATGCAAACTTCTATTCCCGAAGTCAGCAGTTTCGCCGAGGAGTCGGCAGCAACGCAGAAGATGTACGGTATTCACAAAAAACAGACCGCAGATATGGGACGACGTTGCCTGCTCGGTCGCCGTTTGTTGGAAAAAGGTGTCCGTTTCATACAACTCTTTTCCGGAGGACCGGTCGCAGGGAACCCACGCGCCAGTTGGGATGCTCATGAAAATGTCAAAGAGAATCATACGATTGAAGCAGGTCGCATCGATAAACCGATTGCAGCGTTATTACAGGACCTGAAACAGCGGGGCATGCTGGAAGATACACTGGTATTGTTCACTACAGAATTCGGTCGCACGCCGTTCGCGCAATCGGCAGCGGATAAAGTTGGCCCCGGCCGAGATCACAATCGTTACGGTTTTAGTTGCTGGATGGCTGGGGCCGGTATGAAACCGGGCATTGCGTTCGGTAATACCGATGAAATCGGCTGGAAAGCAGTCGAACGCCCGATCCCGTGGCATGATTTCCACGCCACCGTTTTGCATCTGTTCGGCATCAATCACGAACGCCTCACCTTCTACCACAACGGCATCCAACGCCGTTTGACGAACGTGCATGGCGATATCCTCAAAGAAGTTCTTGCGTAGAGATCACATCAGATTCAGTATCGCCACAGACACGGCCAAGAGTTTTACTTCTTCTTATAATCGGGAGTATGCTTGCGGCGGGATTGCGGGAAGGTGCCCCATTCGACGACGCCGATTTTGTCTGCGTATTTTTGCCAGCGGTAGACGAGATCCAACATCAATTTTGGTTTTTCGGATGCCAAATTATGCAGTTCGCTGCGGTCCTGTTTCAGGTTATACAACTCCCACGGCTGGCCTTCGCTGGCGACGATTTTCCAGTCTCCCGAACGTAACGCCAGGTTTCCCGTATGTTCCCAGAAGAGAAATTCGTGCTGTTTCTGTTTTTCATTGATAAACAGGTTGGCAAAGCTCAGTCCTGTTGGAGAAAGTGTTGGATTATTCTGGTAAGTCCGGGGATATTCTGCATCGGCGACATCCAGAATGGTTGGCAACAGGTCAATCACATGCCCGACATGTTCTGTTTGTCGATTCGGCTTTTTAATTCCGGCTGGCCAATGGGCAATTAAGGGAGTTGAAATGCCTCCTTCGTAAGTCCACATTTTGTGTTCTTTGAACGGGGTGTTCGAAGCATTCGACCAACTGACTTCCAGGCAGCGATACGATTCACGAGAGCCCGGTGCAGCTCCCGGTTGATGTCCATCCCCGCGCACGATGTACTCTGCAGAAGCACCGTTATCTGAAAGGACAAAAATCAGCGTATTGTCCATCACGTTCATTTGTTTGAGTTGATCAACAATTCGACCCACACCGACATCAATTCGATAAATCATCGCGGCATGGGTTGCCATTCGTGCGTCCCATTCATCTTTTTCTGTCTCGCTGAGAGTATCCCATTTCAGAGCAACAGGATCCTGCGGAGAAAGATCGCAGTTGAGTAATCCTAAGGCTTTCTGGCGAGCTAAACGCTGCTTGCGGATTTCGTCCCAACCACGACGATACTTTCCACGGAAACGAGCAACATCTTCTGCCAGGGCGTGTAACGGGAAATGTGGCGCGGTGTGTGCCAGGTACATGAAAAATGGTTTATCTGAATGTTGCTGGGAATGCTCTTTTAATCGCCTGATCGCTTGATTGGTAAACGCAGTCGTTACGTAATAATCAACGTCGTCATTTCCCGGACGTACAATTTTTGTCTGATCATCGAACAGCATTTTCGGGTTGAAAAAGTTATCCTGTCGAAACATGAAATAAGAGTGATCGTAGCCTCTGGCCAGCGGCCAGGTTTCGTTGTGCATGCGCCCTCTGGAATTGAGATGCCATTTCCCGACGTGATAACAACGATAACCACGTGGCCTGAGTAGTTCCGGAATCATACGGGCAGCTTGAGGAATGATGCCGGTATAAGCCCGCGGAGCCTTTTCACCAAAATTCATCGCCATTCCGACCTGATGTTGATATCGCCCGGTCATCAATGCGGCTCGTGTTGGCCAGCAGCGAGCGGTATTGTAAAACTGCGAAAACCGCAATCCGTTTTCCGCAAGTGCATCGATATTCGGTGTTTCAATTTCACCGCCATAACATCCTAAATCGGAAAAGCCCATGTCATCTGCAAGTATAATGAGAATATTGGGCCTGTTGGTTGATTCAGCACAGAACCCTTTTTCTTTTGAATACAGAACCGGGAGCAAGGTTCCTGAAATAAAAAGAAGCGTTGCGATTGTGTGTCGCACAGGAGCGGTCCAGAATCTGAAATTATTCCGAAATTGTGCTACGAAAATCTGCATAAAAAATCCCCTCACTGTTTGTCTATATTTATTGTGACCGTATTATGATACTTTTTGAGCGGTCGTATTGCGAACTACCCGATTGTTCAACTTATAACGGAGTCTCTTTCCTCCATGTAGCTGGATATTTTCTGGATGCTTACAGCGGTTATAACCTCAATAAAAATCGGGTAAATTACAGTTCCAGGCTTATCGTCTGAAGCAGATAGGAGTACATGCAATATGCCAGGAGCCTATTTATACAATCAGGAATCGATTTAATGAAAAATGATACCGCTTTCCAGATGGCTGCATCCAACATTCGTTTTGGTCAGGGAATTACCCGCGAAGTTGGGATGGACTTAATCGATTTGAATGCAAAACGGACATTGGTCGTGATTGACCGTGCGCTGGTTGATTTATCAGTCGGAGAAACACTGTTTGCGTCGCTGAACTCGAGCAAGATCGATTATGAAGTATTCAGCGACGTGAAAGTAGAGCCGACCAATCACAGTTTTCAGCTGGCCATTTCGTGTGCTATTGAAGGGCATTTCGATTCAATCGTTGCAGTGGGTGGTGGTAGTGCGATCGATACCGCCAAGGCGGCAAATCTGTATTCGACTTATCCGGACGATCTTCTGAAGTATGTGAATGCTCCTGTTGGTGAAGGGAAGGCAGTTCCCGGTCCATTGAAACCACTCATTGCCATTCCCACCACAGCAGGGACCGGAAGTGAAACAACAGGAGTTGCCATTTTTGATTTCATCGAGAAGAAAGCGAAAACAGGAATTTCACATCGATACCTGAAACCAACTCTGGGAATCATCGATAGTGATAACACGCGTACCATGCCCGCTGCAGTGGCTGCCGCAACGGGTCTGGATGTACTGAGCCATGCACTCGAATCGTACACAGCAATTCCATTCAACAAACGTCCGCGTCCGGTTCGGCCAGGCGAACGCCCTGCTTACCAGGGAGCCAATCCGATTAGTGATATCTGGGCGATTAAAGCTCTTGAATTGATGGCCACTTTTTTGCCGCGTGCTGTTGCTGATACCTCTGATGATGAAGCACGATTCAACATGCTCCTGGCGGCGACTATTGCAGGAATTGGTTTTGGAAATGCAGGAGTTCATTTGCCGCACGCGATGGCGTACCCGGTGGCAGGCATGGTAAGAGACTTTCTTCCGGATGGATACGATGTTGATCATCCGATGGTACCTCATGGAATGTCCGTCATTTTGAATACACCTGCGGTCGTGAAGTTCACCGCAGCGAGCGATCCCGCCCGGCACCTCACCGCAGCGAAAGCATTGGGAGCAGATATCGCGGGGGCTCATCACGATGATGCAGGAGAAATTTTAGCCAATCGAATCATTCATTTTATGAAAGAATTGAAAATGCCAAACGGTCTGGCGGCTGTTGGTTATTGCGAGGCTGACATTGCAGCATTGGTCGCAGGAACAGTACTACAAAAAAGAGTCACAAAACTTTCACCAATTCCTGCGGGAGAAAAAGAACTGGCTTCACTTTTTCATAATTCTTTAACACTTTGGTAGAGTGGATGCAGCAAAAAATGACTGCAACAATAATGTTGCTGCCGTATCGCCCACTATTTTTCTCCGGCAAGTGCTTCTGCGATATTCAGCACGTGATCTCGAATTCGGCGGTAAGCGGTAATTTGTCGGTTGTAGGCCGAAACGATTCTCGCATCCAGGCGGTCATCCGGTCCTGCCACCAGCGCCTTGTCAATGATGTCGTTTCCTAACTTTTTAATATGCTTGGTAATGACCCCACCTTGTGGGCGGGCATGGGTAAGAATGTCGTGCTGCAAATTACGATAAGCCTCGCTGACACTGGCCAGATACTCTGCGACCATTTCGTGCAATTCGAGAATGCTCGAATATTCATGTTCCGGAAATTTTAATTCTTTTCGCTTCAGCTTTCGGTAAGATTTCATCACTGTTGCGATGCTGTCACTGACCGATTCGTATTCGTCGGTCATGCGTAACTGCCGTCGTATTTCATCTGTCACATCGTGTGGAACGTGTGCAGATAACAGGTTCGAGACGAATTCGACAATTTCAACCTGAGACTGGTCAAGGTGTTTTTCAAAGTCGAGCACTTCCTGCATGAGTATTTCGTCCGGATCCTCCTGTGTAAGGATTTTTTTCAGGCATTCCATCATTTTGTTGCAACCATCGGCCATTGTGAGCAACTCGCCCCGGGCCTGTTCAACTGCAAGTACAGGCGTTTCCAGCATTCGGACGTCAAGATTTGTCAAATGGGCTTCTTCTTCAACAGTTTTTCGTTCCGGCACAAACCGTTCAAGTAAGCGCGCAAAGTGGCGGGCAAAAGGGAGAAACATCAATGTGTTTGTCACATTGAACAGGGTATGTGTGGTCGCGATGGCTGTTGTCATTGTGGTGGATGAAATCTCGCCTGCGACATCACCAAAGGTTATATAGCGGATCAGCATCAGGTAGAATTGAAAGATCGCCGTAATCCACATCACACCGATTACATTAAATATCACATGGAAGTAGGCGGCCCGCCTGGCGTTAGTGCTTGCTCCCAGCGAGGCCAGCCAGGCGGTGATTGTCGTTCCAATATTTTCCCCCATCACCAGCGCAGCAGCAGTTTCAAACGGAATCACACCAATCTGAGCCAGGCCGATCGTAATTCCCAGAGTTGCAGAAGACGACTGCACTATAAAAGTGAGTATGCAGCCAACAGCAGCACATTGTAAAACGCCCAGGTAGGTTGTCGCATCAAATTTTTCAAACCAGGCTTCAAACTCGGGTAGAACCTTGATGACAGCAAAGCCGTCTTTCATTAACTCCAGCCCCAGAAATACCATTCCCAGCCCCATCGCCGCCATGGCCAGATATCGCAGACGTTCCCGCTTGGAAAACAGATAAATGAATGCAGCGACGCCAACGATGGGGAGGCCATATTTTCCAATTTTCAGAACAAGGATCCAGCCGGTAATCGTTGTGCCGATGTTGGCTCCCATAATTACCCCGATGCCCTGTGCCAACGTCATAAATCCACTGTTGACAAAGCCGACCACCATCACCGTTGTGATCGAACTGGATTGCACAAACATGGTGACCAGCGCGCCAATCCCTGTTGCCATCAATCGATTGTTGGTAACGACGCTGATCATGCGACGCAGACTATTCCCCGCTACAGATTGCAATCCCTCAGAGAGATACTTCATGCCGAGCAGAAAAATTCCCAGGCCGCCGATGACCGTCAGGACAAGTTTCCAGTAGTCCGGTTTCCAGACTTCGCATTTGAATTTTGTATGAACGCAGTGAGTCTTATTGCGAGCCTCGATGATGATTTCACTTTTACCAAGTTTTTTACTTTCCAGTTTTAGTTGATCACCATCCAAAATTGTGGCTTTAACAACTTTCTCTTTTTTGTTGAAGATGACAGAGAATTCGAGTGCTGCATCATCTTTCATCTCACCGGAATCAATAAACATATGCCCTAAATCGATGATGACTTCTGGCGAGCCCTCCAGGAATTTCATATCGGGGATCAGCTTCAGAATTTTTCGCTCCGTCGTTGCCTGATCGGCTGGAGAAGAGTCCCGTTCAGTAGCCAAGATGCTTTTATCGGTATCGGCTGGGGCCGGTTTTGATAAAGCTTCTTCGCCACCAATTAACTTTCCGGGCATCGAACAGTAGAGCGATGCAACCGAGATGATTACACAAGCCAATGCAAATTTAGAGAGACCGCTAAGGTGGAAGCGATTGCGCCCATTCTTGCCGACAGAAGCGACATTCATCACAGGATTCCAGACAAATAATTGATGACGTACAGTCAAAGACTTTCAAACGGATCCTATGAATAACCAGGATTCATTTCATCGCAAAGAATCGCTGAAACACCTGAAAACTAGGCGTTATTATGAATATTTCGATCAGAAAGAAGTCATGTTCACACGGTTGGTCATGCTACCACCACGGCTTATCGATGTAAAGGAATTGGCAACTGTGCGGCGAACTATATTGCAGTTCCGAAATTCTTCCATCAGGTTGTTTCAACTATTCCAGCTGGCACCATAGTGGAATTCTGAGTAGGTCTGCCGAACTGTGCAAAAGATTCTTGTGTCACAAATGGAATTCCTGCAGTCTCTCTTTCTTCACGTATCAAATTGCATTCGTAACTATTCAGCGGGAGGGTGGCTGGGGACAGATTGCTATTTGAAAAGTTTGAATACTCAGCAGACTTTCACACAATCTGCCCTCAGAATTGGACATCTCATTACATCTGGGGGCAAATTGTCGCCAGCCGTACGTCAATTGTTCACGCTATTTCCGACAATTTGTCCCCAGCCACCCATCACTGAATAGTTAATTGCATTCAATGACAGGAAAGAGTCGAATCCGTTATCATTCGGCACCGGATTCACGATATTAAGACCGTATTTAATGGGTGTGAGCAGGCCATCAAGCATTTCGTTTGATTACACTCCCTGATTTCCCAGCACGGCTGGTTCATTCTGATAGCTGTAACCAAACTGATATTTTTCTAAAGTTTGCGAGCCGTTCGCAAACTTTTACCGTTAGTGATATAGAAACTCTCTTATATGAGTTTACCGTTTGACCAATACGTTTCGCAACTCGAACAGACGATGCTGACCGACAGGCATCGTTTGCGGCGGCAACTGCGCGAACTGAAATCAGCGGATCAGCAGGGAAATATTTCTGAGAAACGGCTCAACAGCTTTGTCACACAGTTAGAAAAATCGATTCAACGGGCAACGCAGCGCCGAAAATTATTGCCGGTTCCCAAATTTTCGGGAGAATTGCCGATTGATGATTCCCGGGAAGAAATCAAGCAGGCGATTGATGCTCACCCTGTTGTCATTGTCTGCGGCGAAACCGGATCAGGAAAATCGACACAGTTGCCGAAAATCTGTCTGGAAATGGGACGTGGTGTTTACGGATTGATCGGACACACGCAGCCCCGGCGTCTGGCTGCCCGGTCGGTTGC
>WFOZ01000039.1 GCA_015487825.1 Planctomycetaceae bacterium | reverse complement strand
TGGCAAAATCTTTATCTCGCATTAAACGGCTGCGATGTTCTTCGGTCGTTAAGTCGGGGGGAGCAATTACCACCAGCCCGTTCGGTTGACAATTGACTTGCATTGTTTTGACGACCGATTGTTCATTGGGAGCAGTGGCGAATTCTAGTTTCGCGTTTAATGTCGCTGCTTTTTCGTAATAGGTGTGTCGAACTGAAATGTTCAGCCCGGCTCCGCTGTCCTGATAAAGCATCGGTGTAATATTGCACCATGTGGTTCGCTCGCCTCCCAGAAGATAATCTTCTTTATTTGCAGGCCGCAGTCCGGGATGTGCCCCCGCTTTGGAAAGATGGAAATGCTGATACCACGGATGGTGATAATGATCCGCAAAGATGTGAACATAAACCGGCTTCTTGTAAGCATCTCCCAGCGTTACTCTCAAATAAGTCTGTGGGCCATATTCAAGATGATTCGGTTTTAATGATTTATCGCTTGTCAGCAAAACGCAATCAACATGTCGTACGTAACCGGAGCAGTTTTTATTCTCGGACTTGCTCAGTTCAATTTGCAGTTTCCCAGCGGGCAAATCGACGTCGATAAAATCCCAGAGATACTCCCAGTCCCGCGTGTTGGGAACCGTTTGCGTATCAAAATCCTTGGCGACAATTGGCTTTCCATTTTGAACAACGGAAAGCCGAAACGCTCCCCGCCATCTCTGGTGATACAGATATCGCCCCCATAGACGATAACTTCCCGCCTGCTTCAATGAAATTTGTTTCGAGGCAACCGCTTTGGTATCGCCTGTTGCACCATGCAATGTTTTCACACCGGAGGCAGAGCGAGTCTGCCTGTTCTGGCTGACTTTCCAGCCATCGGTTGTCGTAGAAAATGTTTCTGCTTCAAGAAAAATCGTTTCCGCAGCAACTGCTTGAACCAGTATTAAAAAAACGATTACAGGAAGGAACTTTTTCATCGATTTTATTTCCCGATGGCATAAAGATGCGAGAAAGTGCGGATGTAGATTTTGCCATCACTGATGGCAGGCGTGGCGTTGCAGGTTCCTTCCGTTTCCAGTTGATTCCGGCTGATCTCTTCGAGTCGATCCGGATTCGCTTTGAACACAATTGTTGTCGTATCCTGGGCGGTTGCGTAAAGGTAGTCGCCTGCCTTGACGATACTGGCCCAGTAATTGCCGGTGCCTCGCTCTTTCCATAAAACTTCTCCGGTTTGTGGATCGATGCAATCCAGAATACCCGGCCCTGCATTCGAGCGATAAACCAAACCATCCACAACAACGCCAGTGCCGATATTCTGGGGCTGGTTTTCGAAACGCCAAAGGCGATGCGATTCGGTTACATCTCCCTTTCCGCCCAATCGAATCCCCAGTGAGGGGCCTTTGAATCCACCGGTAACATAACAGATATTCCCGGCAATTACCGCAGAAGAATAGGAAAGATCGCCGCGTTTATGACTCACGCCGTTACAGAACCAGATGATATCGCCATTGTTGGTATCATAGGCGACAACACGGGTCGGCATGATCGAAATAAGTTGCCTGCTTATAACATATGTTGTAATGATCGGCGTTGACCAGGAACCTTTATATTTTCCAGCCTCGTTTCTGTCGAGTGTTCCATTTTGTGGCTCAACCACTTCCCAGATTGTTTTTCCGGTTTCCAGTTCGAACGCGGCGACCATTACTTTTTTGCCCGGGCCAGTGTTTAGAAAAACGCGATCCCCATCGATCACAGGAGAAGTGCCGTGGCCCCAGGTGTGGCGGTATTCTCCCAGATCGCGCGACCAGATCTTTTTGCCCTGCAGATCATAGCAATGTAAACCGGCTGAGGCGTGCCAGACGACCACTCGGTTCCCCTTGGCAGCTGGTGTTGTTCCGCAGTACGGATTCGTTTTATGCGTCGGCATTTTTTCTGATATCGTTACCGTCTGCTTCCAAAGCTGTTTTCCAGTTTGGGCATTGAAACAGAATAGCGATCTTATTTTCCCTTCCGCATCTTCAGCCGAATTAAGCAGCACTTTCCCATCAACAACAATCGGGCTTCCATTGCCAGGATGCGGCAGTGGAACTTTCCAGAGAATATTCTCGTCCCCGCTCCATTTTGCTGGTGCAGAATCTTTCGTCACCCCGTTGTGCCGAGGCCCCCGGAATCCAGGCCAATCCGCTCCATTTGCAACGCCAGACAATGAGAAACAGAGAACGGCTATCAGACTTATTCGTAACATAATGGCTCCTCCTGAGTATTGTTTATCTTAATACCATTGATAAACATAATCGTGAAATTTTCTGAGTGCTTTGATTTTTTTCAGATAAGCCCATTTTTCGGGTTCTTTCTGATCCTGCTTTAATTCGCGGTAGGCGTAATGTATCGCTTTTTGATGCGCCGTCCAACCATTCTTTTTCTGACTGGCAAGGTTGTCTTCGAGGGATTTGAAATCATTGACCAGTAACGCGCGGATTCCATCTCGGATTATTTTGTTCTCGCATTTTAGAAGTGGCCGCAAGCAGACCAGGGCATCGGGACTCATTGGATGAACGCTGATTTGTACCGCAGGGGCGGGATCACCGGCAAGTATTCGCTGGACGTTGTATTTTGTCGTCAGAACATCAACAGGGGTAACCGCGTAAAGATAAATCAGAAAAGCAGGGACAAGCATTTGCCTTTTGATGAGCCAACTGAAACGGAAATGGCAGGCGATTTTCCAGATCACAAGCAGAAATCCGATCACCACGGCAGTGATTCCCAGAAGACCGACAACGCGCATGCGGGTCATACCGTTGAACTCGACATAAATGTAAAGTCGATGGTAAACCGCGAACGCCAGCAGTAAATTTTCGAGTGACCAGATCCAGGCCATCATTTTCAAACGAGGCAAACGCGGATCACTTAAAATCTCTCCTCGAAAAATGAGTGAAAGGATTAAAGTGGAAACCGCCAGGGCAAATGTCAGCCAGGCGGCTCCCTGATGAGCGTAGCCGGAGTAGTAGAAACCGTCCGGAAATTCGCGAAACCACAGCGTGCGAACTTCGAATACCAAATAACCGGCAAAAATCAGAATGACCATCACCAGTGAATTGCGAAAGGCATCGTACAAAGCGGCTGGATTTAAGGTTGTGGCAGGATCGTATCTGGCTGACTGCTTGCTTTTGGGGATTACATAAGGAGCCATCAAGCCGAGTGAGGTCCACATGATAAAAAACCAGAACCAGAATTCAGTAGCCGAAAAACGAAACAGATAATCCCAGATCCCGTTAATAAATTCTTCTGCATTCTTCCAGGCAAAACTGACCAGATCCGGATTTGCCAGAATGAAGATGACAGAGAAAACAAGAGAGATAATAAACGGGATTGCGATGTTAAGAAATTTAACTTCAAAGATACGAATCGCTTTGGAATTGCTGAAGGCTTCGTTGTAGTGGGCCAGGCGAAAGAGGCCCAAAGGTAAAACCAGCATCATGTAAACAAATACCTGATGAAGATAGGGGAAATTACCAAGCAGAGAAAACGCAAACGCGAACAGCAGCAACGTCCCCACAAATGCTCCCAGAGCGGTGCCATACCAGACCAGTTTGGCCGTGAGCAAAACCAGCATGACTACCAATAAGCAGGTGGCAATACTAAATCGCAATCGGTATCTGCCAATCAGGATAAGCACTGGAGAAAGCAATAGAAAAACGGCAAAGCCGGTGTACCCCTGGCTGCGGTAAATCGTCAAATCTCCAAGAACGACAAGCAGCAGGATCGCGATTATTTCCCGAATCCGCACCGATGTCTCTTCAAAAAAGTTGACGACATTCTGAGGATGCGAACTGTGGGGATCAGTCGTTTGAGGGGCTTCACCTGTCTCCATAAGTCGACCTCTCCATCAGATACATTCTTGGATTGTCAGAGTTGTGACTATTCAGCAATGTTTGGATATTGCAGAAATTAAAGTTGTTTGTAAAGTCCGCTGGTAACGGCCCCTACGCCAACGCAGAATAGTTACTCACATTTCATCTCCTCGTAAGCAGCAAGATGCTCACTCTATTCTCATTACTTCAACGTAAACTCGGGGAGTTTGATCAACTCGCCTCCTTTTTCTGTTGATTGATGCGCACAGATTCCGACGCAGGTCCAGTTGGCGGATTGGACGGCGTTGGGCCAGGGGTCGCGGTTTTCAACAAGGCTGGAAACCATTTCGTTAATTAAATGTGGGTGAGAGCCTCCATGTCCTCCCCCTTGCACGAAGGAAAGGTGCCCTTCATCTTCAATTGACTGGGTAAATCTCTGAATCTCTTTGGGAAGCAGGTGAGCGAAGTCGGGAACCTCAACGAGTGAAGGGATTTCTGCTTCCGTTTTTTTTGCGGTGTGCAGAACGTGTTTTTCCCCTTCGATCAGCGCCCACTCAAAACTTTTTTTGGTGCCGTAGACGTCGAAACTTTCGCGGTATTGACGGGCGGTATCGTACAGGAAACGCCAGATGTGGGCAGCCAGATCGTGATCTTTAATTTTGATCTGACAACTTTCGACCGCGAATTTATTGCCGGACTTTTCCCGAATGTCGTCCCGCACTTTTCCCGAACCGAAACAACTGACGTATTCGGCTCGTCCGTTAACCAACCCGAGCACGGGGCTGACCACGTGGGTGGCGTAATGCATCGGAATCATGCGCTCCCAGTAATCGGGCCAGCCATCCATATCTTGTGGATGGGAAGCCTGCATATATTGGATATCGCCCAGTTCTTCCTTCTCGTACATTTGTTTAATGAAGAGAAACTCCCGGCTGTAGACGACGGTTTCAGCCATCATATATTTCAAACCGGTTTCATCGACAAGCTGACAGATCTTATCGCAATCTTCGATAGTGGTCGCCATCGGGACCGTACACATTACATGTTTGCCCGCCTTGAGGGCTTCCATGCTCATCCAGGCGTGATCAGGAATCGGGCTGTTGATGTGGACGAAATCGACTTTTGGATCAGCCAGAACTTCCTCAAAAGAAGTGAAGCGATTTTCGATACCGAACTGATCGCCAATTTTATTTAGTTCGTTTTCATCCCGCCGGGAAATACCGTACATTTCTGCCTGGGGATGGTGCTGATAAATCGGAATGAATTCCGCTCCGAAGCCTAATCCGATAATTGCAACACGTACCGGTCGATCATATGACATGCTGAACTCCATAGTTGTAAGCGAGATAAGTTATCAATACTACAATATACAGTGCAGTCGATTTTAGCAGGATCGCACATGTGAAACCAGACCGTTAATGCTTGAGGATGTTAAGCAGAATCAATCTCGATGAACTAACAGCATACTTGTGTCATCGTGACGCCCGACTCCGTTGGTGAAATTGTGACTGGCATCAAAAAGCGACTGGATAGTTGTTTCGAGTGAATCGCTGGCTGTTTCTTTGAGGACGTTGAAAATCCCGTTGATGCCAAATTCTATATGTTTTCCATCTTCATCGTGGAAAGCTTCTGCAAGTCCGTCGGTGTATATCGCAAGTCGGGAAGAGGCGGGGATTTTAATTTTCTGACTCACGTATTCAGCCTCTTCCCAAATCCCCAACGGCATGCCGACACCATCGGTTTCTCCAACTTCTTTTATCGTTCCATCTTCAAAACTTTGCAGAATTGGTAACGGGTGTCCCGCAGCAGCCCATTCGAAAGTATGTTTCTTCGGGTTAAGCACACCATACAGCAACGTAATAAAACCACCATCATCGTTAACAATGGTTTGGTTTGAAAGGTTGACATTAATTTCCCGAACAAAGTCAGAGGTTTTACGATAACGTTTGGAGGGAAACATTTGAATGAGAGTATGCAATGTCATAATTGACATGCAGGCTTTCATCCCATGTCCTGAGGCATCGCCGACGATTAAAGCAATATTGCCGTCGGGCATCGTCAATGCATTGTAGTAGTCTCCTCCAGCCATCGTGACGGGGTGTCCGCCGTAAACGCTGATTTCCGAAGATTCGTATCTTCCTTTGACGCTGTATCCCTGAGGCATATCCAGCAATCGGGGAATAATCGATTCCTGCAATTTACGAACCGAGTCGATCTCCTGACGGAGTTTTTCAGAAATAAGACGTTCCCGTTCAGCTCGCACCGCATCGATTGCGGAACTCAGCGCTGCATGTAACAGAAACATGTAATCTTTATTCTGATCCCTGATGACGTAACTTCGCATCCCCGAAGTAAGAAATCGCGCGATACGATAGACATCGTTTTGCTCGACGGCACCGACAACAGGATGATCAGCTGAAAACTCCAGAAGTTTCTGGAAAGCATCAAAAGCTGCAGAGGTATCCGGCGAACCGGTGTTGATCAGAAAGGCATCCCAGGGGGGACCAGCATTGGCTGTTGCCAGAAAGTCGTCCCAGTTTGTTTTGATAACAACTTCGTTATCATCAACATTAAGGTACAGTTCCAACAGGTCTGCTTCTTCTTGCTTATCCCAACCGACTAAAACCCGCATGTTGATCCCATCCGTCAAAAACAGGCGCAACATTTCCGTTCGTGTATTTCAACTGCCCGTTTTCAACACTAAAGACTATCAATAATGTGTGATTAACTAATTTTGATGCGTTCACCACTCTTCTTGCAAGTCTACTGTTGCAGTTTACCAGATTTTCCGGGAATCAATTTCTATCTTTTGGGCCTCTTTTTCATTCAATAATACATATTTAAGACAAAAGTCGTTACTTTATTCAGCCTGTGCGATAGCCTGTTTGAACATAACAGAAAGGAATATCTGCGAGTTATTTGGAGATTTTATATCCCGAAAAAACAGGTCAAACAACGGGTCTCTGGAGGATCTGAAGAAGCCTGCTGGCCCAAATTCCTCTTCTGCCTGCGAACAGATAGGTAAGATACTTCTTCGGCCAGAGAATAAATTTGAGGAAATCATCGCATTTTAGCCTGTATCAGTTGAAATTCAGAATCTGTTACGTACTAATGAACCTTAGTGACATTATACCGTTACTCAGAACGGGTGATGCGCTCCGTCGGAAGAATGGATGGGCCATTTGAAATGTGCCGGCGGGTAAAAGTGGGTCTTGATGAATTACTTTGAAGAAAGAGGACGGAAATGAATCTTACACAACTGTGGAAAACTGGCTTGGCCGTTTTGTTCGGCTTCACACTGACACTCTCAACAATCGGTTGCAACGGTGGCGATGACGCTGGTGGTGGCGGCGGCGAGACTACTCCAGCTGCTGGTGAAGAAGGTGGTAGTGGTACTGAAGGTGGTGAAGAAGCTCACACCGATGGCGACGGACACGATCACAGTGCTGAAGACGCTGACAAAACCGAAGCTGAAGCTCCAAAACCAGAAGAGAAAAAAGAGTAGTTGACTGAAGGAATACATTGTATTCCGGAAGAAAATTTAACAAGCCGTGCACGTCGAATTGTGTACGGCTTGTTTTTTGGTTTATTGCTATTTTAAGGAGGGGCATTTCTTGAATTGGTCTTCCCGGATAATCATTTTATTGAGATTGTCTATCTGTCTGGGAATATCTTTCTCCCCGAGACACGGCTGCGCCATTTTTGCTGCAGAACCAATGTCGTGGCCGCGGTTCGATGGTCCCCAGCATAATCGGGTTTCACGAGAAGAAAATCTCGATCTGCGTTGGAGCAAGCAGGAGCAAACTCTCCCCGTATCCCGAAATCTACAGCTCTGGTCGCTGCCCCGCTCGAGTGATGATTCCACGCCACTGGTTTTCAATAACAAACTGTATCTTGCATCAACAGGCGAAACTCAAAAAAAAACGCCTGCTCCCTTTCTGGTATCCTGCTGGAACATTAAAGGGCGAGATCCCGAATTTATTTATCAATACGAAATACCAAAGCTTACAAGTTCTGCGCCATCAGATGTAAAAACAGAGGTGCCATTTCTTGTCGGAGACTCTCTGCTCAGGCAATTGTTCTGTCTTACCAGACAGGGAGAAGTTCATGCACTCGATAGCGATTTGGGGCATCCACTTTGGAAAAAATCTCTCTCTCAGATTGTCGGTCAAAAAATGGCACCAGTCTGCCTGGCTACCCCGTTAATTTTTGAGCAATGCTTAATTATTTCTGCTGGTTGGTACGACGCCAAAACAGATTCAACGACAATCCGACTTCTTGCACTGGATCGCAGGAACGGGCAGGTAATATGGGTTGCCAGAAGCAGGGACAGTTTTTCTTCTGATAATCTACCTGCACCGGTTTCTGTTGTTTATGGCGGACAGGTTGTTGTTGCCGCCCAACTGCAGCCGGGGAAAATTCGTCTGATACAAATCAGAACCGGAAAGCAGGTTGTTCAATTTAACCTTTCAGCTGAAAATTCTCTGGCCCGGGAATTACTTTATGAATCAGAACAGTTGGCAGTTCTTTCCCGTTCCCCGCAAATACCAGTTAAACATGCTGCCGAAACAAAACCGTTTCAATGGTCGGTTGATCTGTTTGCATTACCCGCGGCAATTGATTCGACCCCTGATGAGAAAAAGAAGCCGGCGCTGAAAAAAACAATTCGGTTTCAGCTTGCTGATTCACATCACGCAACGGCCCTGCTTCACCAGAAACGATTGTACGTAATCAATACAGGGGGCTTGCTCAGAGAGTATCAGGCCTCTTCCGGGAAACTATTGGCAGAAACTATTCTATCTGATTTGCCTCAGATTCAAAAAAAGGAGGGAGTTGGCACACCAGATACGGAGCATTCGGTTGAGGAAAATAAAAAGAATTCCGGACAGATCGTTCATCATCTGATATTCGCTGAGCAACAGCTGCTCGTCACATCAACAGCAGGGCTTTGGTGTGGTCTTGGTGAAGATCAGAAGTCTGCCAGCAAAAAGTCTGGATCAAAAATCCTGTTCCGGCAACAACTTGATGGTGTGCTTACGATTCCCGTCATTTCCAAAGGGCGAATTTATGTTCGCAGGCCGGGAAAACTTACTGCACTGGGCCCGATTGATAATCTCGTCGCGGTCTCTTCAATCATTGAACCATTGACGATTTTGGCAAAAGAAAATAAATCGACTACGCCTGGAAAAATCCTGATCACTCCCGGGTTGCAACATTTGCAGCCGGGCTGGAAACAGAAATTTCAGGTTCAGCTTTATAGTAGCCGCGGCGTTTTTCTGCGAATGCTGAAACCGAATTGTTTTTTTCAGCGCCGGCTTCTTTTTCTCATCAGGGGTCGAATCAATTGCCGCGGGTAATGCAAACAGATCAACCGACCATTGAAACGGTTTTG